>JAIFNF010000200.1 GCA_020047885.1 Gammaproteobacteria bacterium
CGATAGCGACGCCAGATAATCCTGATACTCCTTGGCCTGCTGTTCCAGGTTGCGCTTTTTGGCCTCCAGGGCATCGACTTCGCTCTGACAGGCATCGACTTTTCCTTGATAACCGCTCATCTTGGCATTGATGGCGCTCTGGATGATGCGGGTCTGCTCGGCCTTGTTGGTGGCTAATTCGCTTTCCAGTTGCGCGGCTTGGGCTTTGAGGGCGTCGTAGTCGTCAGGGCGTTTCTCGACTATGACCGCTGGGCGCTTTTGGGCGGCGTCCAGTTCCATTTCGGCCTGCCTGAGCTTGTCGCGCTCGCCGACGAATTGAGAATGCCAATCCTGACTGCGCTGTTTCCATTCCTTCACCGCCGATTCAACCCGCTGCGCGGTCAGCTTGGCGTTTTCCTCTTCGGCCTTACGCGTCGCTTCCTCCCAAATCGCTTTACGCTCTTCTTCGGGAACAGCTTTGAGGGGTTTTAGATGACTCTCCTTGGGCTGTTTTTCCGAAATTTCGGAAAAACCAACCTGCAACCCGATTTCTCCCGCATCCGCCAACTCGTAAATGTGGCTTTTGTCGTAACCCAACGACTTCTTCCCATACTCCACGAAGGATTCATACCCCAATGCTTTCCAGCCTTTGCGGTCGCGCATATCCAGGAGCAGATAGCGGGTATGGTTGATATGGCGCTTGATGAGCCGGTCGGTTTCCGTTGCTTCATCCAAGGTCATTTCCATCTGAGCAAGGCTGTTCATGCGCTTTCTCCGGTCAATTCCTGCATGAATTGCTGAACACTCGCCAGTCGATTCAACATCTCCGTGCGCACCTGTTTGATCTTGTCCCGCGTCCATTGGTGATCGAGGCCGAGGGCGTGGAGCTGCGCCGTGTCAAAATGATCCCGTTTAACGCCCTGCTGGATCGCTTTCCGGGCGGCGCGGCTGATGCCCAGTTTTCCGTAGATATAATTCGTTTCCGCCTCGATGAACTGGCCTTCCGGCGTTTCGCCCTTTTTGCAGTCCTTGCCCATGAAGGACGAAACGTGCCCTTTGGGGTCTACATAGTGCACGGCGGATTGCAGGGCATCGGTCAGCGCATGGCGGGCTTCAATGCCGTTCAGTCGCTCCATGATCCAGTCGGCGGCGCGGCCTCGTTGCAAAGCGCGGTTGACCTGCGCGACTTGGTAAGCCGGCGGTGGCTCGAACGCGATGAGTTGCGGTTGCTTGAGAGGTAGGTTCATGCCGCCGCCTCCAATATCAGCCGTTGGAGGTTGAAGCGCTTGGCGGTGTGCCGGGGATCGCCCGATTCAGGTCGTTTCGGCGGGAGGCTGTGCGTTAAATGCCAGGCGTTGCAGCTTGGGCAGTGGTAGACCCGACTGCGCTTGTGCAGGTGCTTATGGCTGATGAGCGCCAGCTTGCTACTCAGAGTGCGAATCGCCCGCCACGCCATGACGGGATTGGGATAAGGGACTTTGCCGCAGTGGTCGTGCATCTCCGCTCCCCATCGGTGCTCAATGCGCCTGGTCAACCACGTTAAAAGGGTTCACTCTGGCTTTGGCTCCGTAGACGTGATATTCCAAAACCACCCGGATGAACTCGCCCACCGTGCGATCTTGCTGCATCGCGATATCCTGCAAATCCCGCTTTAAAGTCTCGCCGGTATGGACGTGGATGGATTCAATGCATTTTTCTTTGTTCAGCATGTTGTTGATTCCTTTGGTTGGGTAAAAAGCCCCGGTGACTGAAATACGAAGAGGTCACCGGGGAGGGGTGATCATCACCAGCAACGGAATTAAGCCGCGCCTGCTGGGGACGGTTTATCGACTTCTCCACGCGAGATCTGGACGGTCAGGTCGTTCAGGCCGATTCCCGGCCACGGGAGATCGGGCCGGAGTTCGCGGGCGGTGATCAGGCCGTGACTGGCGTGTTCCAGTCGGATGGCGAGTTCCGCACTGATGTGGCGCAGTCCGGTACTCACCTGGCGCAGGTAGATCAGCTTCGTTCCCGCCGCTTGGGCGAGATCACGCCGGGCTTGGAGACTGTGCTGTTTGAGATAGGTATTGATGTCCATTGTTTGATAATAGCAATCGCTACTAAAAAAACAACAACAAATTCTATTTACTGAAAAAACGATAGCCGTTGCTATCATTTCGGTAGAAAATGTTTTAAAGCTGGAATTTTCCGAGGTGCCTAATGAAAACAATCCGGGAAATTCGACGGGATAACCTGATTCGATTACTGGGCAGCTACAAGTCAAAGCGCCAGTTTGCCGAGAGCGTGGGACTCGCTCCGGCTCATGTCAGCCAGTTGGTAAGCGGGGTTCGAGACATGGGCGAGGAGGTGGCCCGACGTATTGAGCAGGCGTTGGGGCTGTCGACCGGTTTTATGAGCCTTGCGCCGGATGTGCCCGCTCAAGCGCCGACGATTGAACCGGAGTTGCACTACTTGCCCAGTGACGAACTGAAATTGCTGGCGAACTATCGGCGGATGTCTCCACGACACAAAGAGTTGGTTCGGGAGACTACCGAAGTGTATGTGATGATGGAAAAACGATCGGGAGGTACCTCCGATGCGGGCTAGTGGTCGGCGCGGCGATCGGCAGCCGTCAACCGTGAGGGGCTGAAGGTCATGGCCAAACGCACAGCCAACCGCCGCCTGGCACTGTATCAACGCTTGAATGCGGCCTTTCCGCTTGCGTTTCCGCTGGACGATGCCGACATTCGCCCGCTGGCGCGGTCTATCCGCGATGATGTGGCCGCTTGGATTGCACAGCAAGGGTTTGATCCGCGCACGGCCAAGGCGCTGCTCGGGGCGGTGCAACAGCAGGGCAGTCGGCGGACGTATCAGGCGACGGTAGTGGCCGGGGAGCCGGTGACGCCGGACGGTGAGGCTCATGCGCAACAGAAGATTGCGGCGATTCTGGCAAAGCGGGCGGCGAAGGGACAGCCACTGGTCAAGACACCCAAGGTGAAAGCGCCGGAGCCGGTTGCCCAGATGCCCACGGTGATCGTCAAAAAACGGCGGAAGGTGGTGCTGCCTTCGTAAGGACGAGAAACGCCATCGGGAGAGATCGGCTCTTTTTCTTCAACAATCGCTGACGTCACAGGAGAGCGAGAATAGCGGAGCGCTTTGGGTTTCGCGCTACCCCTCCTCGGCCTAAAGGGCGGGGACTCTCGCGCAACATCTGATGAGAAAAATCATTCTGTCTATCGGCTTCATCATCGCCGCAGGGGCCGGTTGGTATATTCATGACCTGTATAGAACGCAGGGACTCCCGTTCATCAACCCGTCCCCCCACCCTCTGGCCGAAAAAAAGTGCATCACCAAAGACGGGAAGGTCATTTATGGCGCGGTTCCTGACGGAACCGTGTGCCAGAAATGGGAACCGGTTCAAGGTTCGCTGATGGTCGTGCCGAGTAAAAAGCCGGAATAACGGTCAAGGTGGAGCATACGCCATGTGCCACTTTTTCCTCCACGAACCTTCTATCGCAGGAAACTTGACGCAACGGTAAAATGGGGCCGTGTTTGACCTACCTTATTCTTGCCTTGTCTGGAGTCTCTGATGTCGATACCTCTCCCCACTGAAGCCGACGTCCTGGCTGATCCGTACTCTGCCCAGATTGCCGAAGCGGCCTACTATCGGGCCGAAGGCCGTGGCTTTCAGGGCGGCTGTCCCGTCAACGACTGGTTAGCCGCCGAGCGTGAGATCCGTCAGCCCCCCGTGCCGTCCAGTCGGGCGCGGCGGATGGCCCTCGTGTCCCTGCCGCGCCGCTGAGCGGTCAGGCAGTCACCGCTGAGCTTGATCGATAACCCTTGGCCTTTGAACAGGAGCACATGACATGACCGATAAGCCACAAGCTGAAAATGTCCTTGGAACTCCCCTGCAAATTCACTCGATCCATCAGATGACCGGTTTTTACCGCGATGGCTATTGCCGTACTGATGCCACGGATATCGGTCGCCACGTCGTGGCCGCGATCGTGACTCGGGAATTTCTCGATTTCACGCGCGCGCAAGGCAATGATCTGGAAACGCCACGACCGGAGTATGATTTTGCCGGTCTCCAGCCGGGTGATCGTTGGTGCCTGTGTGCGCTGCGCTGGAAAGAAGCGGAACAGGCTGGAGTCGCGCCCCCAGTGGTATTAAACAATACGCATAAACGGGCGCTGGAGGATATTCCGCTGGAGACGCTGAAGAGATATCAGATTCAATAGCCCTCTGTGGGCAACAGCAGGGCTGATGTCAAGCCGGAGTCGTGGCCACGTCGCGCATTAACCGCCGTGGCTTTGCGTTGCGGTATTCTGGTGATGCTCGCGGCAGCGGCCAGCCTGATCGGCCGCTTGGGTGCCTACTTTTGGCTGGCCGACCTGGCGGCGCATTTCAGCGGGTTCTATTTCCTGCTGTCGCTCCTGGCCATGCCGGTACTCCTCGCCGCGGGCCGTCGCTGGATGGCGCTGCTGGCCGGCGCGGTGCTCTTGTTCAATGCGGGGGTTCTGCTGCCGGTGCGGCCTGCACCCACTGGCGCTTGCGACACACCACTGACCGTCTTGCAAGCGAATGTGCACGGCAGCGAAACGTCCGCGGAACAGTTTGCTACCTGGTGGGCCGCACAGGATTTGGACGCCGATATTCTGGCGCTTCTGGAAGTCCCGCCCGCGTGGCAACCCTGGTTACACTCGCAGCAGTGGCTGTATCCGTTCCAGGTTGGCGTCTTACGCGACGACCCGTTCGGCATCTGGGTGCTGTCGCGTCAACCTGGACGGCTGACCGTCCATATCGCAACGGGCGAGATTCCGTGGGTGCGGCTGGCGCTGGCCCCTGCGGCCCGTCGCCCGCACTTAGAAGTTCTGGTTGTGCATCCGCCGCCGCCGATCAATGCGGAACTGTCGGCGTGGCGGAATCAGCAATTGACCGACCTCTTGACCCCCACGACGGCGTTGCGCGTGGTCGTGGGCGATTTTAACCTGACGCCCTGGTCACCCTGGAACGCCATGCTCCTGGATCATAGCCAACTGCTGGATGCCGGCGCGGCGTTGCCACCCGCTGGAAGCTGGCCCGCGATGTTGCCCTCTTGGATCGCCTTGCCGATTGACCGCACTTGGGTCTCGGCGGGGATCAGCGTCGTAGCGCGACGGGTGTTGCCGATCCCAGGGCTGCCATCGGACCACCGGGTGATATGGAATCAACTCTGCTTCCCGTAACAGGCTTCAAGATTCCGCGTTATCATCCACTGGAGGATATACAAGTGCAATCCGTATTCATCCCGAGTGTTCCGGTTTTTCTGCTGGTCATGACCGTGTTTTCGATTTCAGTCCTCTACACCTACTGATCCATGATCCTGTGGGTCTTGGTCAGTCCGAATCCGGCGACCGGAGGGTATGAGCCGGATGGCACAGCGCGACGAGTCCGGCAAACAGGAGAAAGATCATCATCCCATAACCGAACAGCCACGGCAGGGAGGCCTGGAAAACCGCTTCTTCACTCTGGGGTGAACCGTCACGCAGAATGACCAGCAACGCTGCGTAGAGCAAACCAAGGGCACCGTAGCCCAGATTAAATACCAGGCCCTTGAAGCTCAACACGGTGGCGCGTTGGGCAGAATCGGTGAGGGCGTTGAGATAATGACTGGCCAGATAACCGGTGAGCAATAGCACACTGTGGATCAACGCCACCGGAATCAGTCCCAGCCCCCACGGTAACACGAGCGCCGCGCCGGCCAAACCGACCAGGCACAGCGTGGCCAGCAGGGCAAAGTTGAAACGGGGTGAATATCGGGTGAATGCCGGTGCGAGCCGGGCGATACCGACGCCCAGGAGCGCGATCCCTGCGCCGATTAGGCCAAAGCTGGCCTCCGGCAGGTCGAGCAACCGGAAATAGGTGCTGTTCAGCGTCACGAAAAGCCGGGCGAGATGATCGAACAGCATGCCGCTGGCGATGACCACCCAGGCAAAGGGCGTCGCCAGAATCCAGCGGCCCGCGTCCAGGGTGGCGCGCCCGGCGTGATCGAGGGTGACGCGCAGTCCCTGGGACGACACCGTACGCTCACCGGACTCCGTCATCCCCAGCGCCGCCCACCACGCGCCCAGCGCCGTGATCAAGGTCAGGTAGAGCGGAAACCGCAGGGTCGTTTGCGGATCGAGGGTGACCTCCCAGCCGAGGAGGCCCAGCCCGCGCTGTAAAGCGGCCGCGTCATACACGAACGCCCCCAGCGTCAGCGCGGCCACGAACGCCAGCGCGTTCCAGCGCATCAGCGTCGCCAGGACGTGGGGCCACTCCACCGCCCGGTGGTGGGCTTTCAAACTGTCGTAGGCCAGCGCTTCATCCGCGCCGCTGGCCAACGCCTCCGCCAGGCCGCTGAGGATCCGGTTGAGCAGAAAAGCGGTAAAGACCCATTCAGGATGACCGAGCGGGACAAAACACAGCAAGGCGATTTCCACGACCATCAGCGCCCCGGCCGTGACCACCAGGGCGCGCCGGCCCACGATATCCGCCAGCGCCCCGGACGGTACTTCGCAACCGACAATCGTCGCGGCCCAGACGGCATTCAGCATCGCAAACTGGCCCACGGTCAGCCCAAAGTCGAGAAACAGGATGGCGAAGACCGGGTAATAAAAGCGCACGCCGAACAGCAAGCGGAACGCCAGAAACCGGCGGATGTTGGGAATGGCAAAAGCCGAGGGAGTGGTGTTCAAGGTAGGTGTTTATCCGGTTAGGCGAGGCTGGATCCGCTCCAGCCTCATCGCGGGTCAACTCATCAAATGGGGGGCCTGCGTCGGTTAACCAAAGGTGGTTCCGTTCCAGCCCCAGTTCTCGGCGCTGACGTTGGTAAAACCCAGGTAGATGCGTTCGGGCGGAATTGCCAAACGTTCCTGGAGCAACGCGCCAATCTGCTCGGATAGTTGGCGATTAACCGCCCGGTTTAATCCGCCAATGCTGCGCACATCGACATAGGCGGCGGGGCCGGGAGCGCCGGCCATCCGTATCCCCGCGTCGCTGATCGTGATCATCACATACTGCTCGGGTTTGCCGATGCACTCTGCGACTAGGTGCGAGAGGGGTGGCAAGAGTTCTTCCCGTTGCGACGGGGTGAGCGGTACCGAAGTGTGCAGGCTTAGGAAAGGCATGATGAGGATCTCCAAAGGGCAAGGTATCCCGTGCTATGGGGCGGATCGGTGGGTTTAGGGGTTTGAAGTCCAATGGGACTTCAAACCCCCTTTATCAGCCAGGAGCCAATGAGAAAACTGCCGCTGCTCACCAGGGTGCAGAGCACCGTCCCCCAGGCGATGTCGACCACGGTAACCAGAACCGGCCAATCACGCAGCGTAGCCAGATTGGTCAGATCATAGGTTGCATAGGTGAAAAAACCGAATAGAGCACCGAACAGGCTGGCCTTGGCGAGCGAGTCGGCTTCTAGGCCGGGACGTACCGCAAAGATGAGAATGCCGGCGATGTAGATAAAGTAGAAGAGCAGGGCCGCTGTCCAGTTGATCTGAGGGCTGAGCAGCGCATGGAGCTGCTCTTTGTAGAAGTCCCTGGCCACATAGCCCAGCCAGATCATGTCGACGGCAAAGAAAACGGGGATAGTCAACAGGTAGAGCTTGAAC
>JAIFNF010000094.1 GCA_020047885.1 Gammaproteobacteria bacterium
ATTGCAGCTATCGACAGCACACTGGCAATGTAGCCTTGGTAGCGTCCTTGGTAGCGCCGCGGAACGGTGTTGCAAACAATGATTACAGCCAGCACCATCAGTCCACCACCGCCGATGCCCTGGATAAACCGATAGGCAACGAGCTGCCCTAATCCAGTAGCGGTTGCGCACAAAAACGAACCGATCAGGAACAGCCCTATTGAGACCTCCAGCACGCGCCGGATACCGAAGAGGTCCGACAACTTGCCATAGATCGGCGCGGTGGCCGTGGACGTCAGCAGGTAAACGGTCATCACCCAGGTCGTGTTGTCCATGCCACCGAGTGCGGCTCCGATGGTGGGCAGTGCAGTCGGCAGGGCGGACATATCCATCGCGGCCAGCAGCGTGGCCAACGCGGCTCCACTGAAGGCCCTGGCGATTTCTTCGGGGGAGAGGATGACCTCCGGTAAGCCGCTTTCAGCAGACTGTATAACCGCCATCGGGGTAAAAGACCTGCCCGGTGAAGAACTCCGAGGCGGGGGAAGCCAGGAACAGCAGCGGCCCGGCGAGATCTTCCGGCTCGCTGAGTCGTCCCTTAGGCATCCGCATGAGCGTAACCTTCTGAACTTCGCGGCCAAACTCGGAATTCTCCTCGTAGATCCAGGCAGTCAGCGGTGATCGGAACAGCATCGGCGCAATGGCGTTGACGTTGATGCTGTTGCCCCCAAGCTCGCAGGCAAGCGCCCGCGTGATGCCGTCGACTGCCGCCTTCGAAGCACAGTAGGCGGAGTAGCCGGCCGATGATCCCAGCACGCCGCGAACCGAGGAGACGAGGATGATCCGGCCACCGTCGCCCTGCTTGATCATCTGCTGGGCGACCGAGCGCGTGATCAGCCATGTCTGGGTGACGTTGGCATCCATCACGTCCTGGAAGCGATCCAGCGTCATCTCGCCGATCTTGCCCTTATCGTTCTTGCCGGAGCCGACGACCAGGATGTCGACCCGCCCAAAGCGGCCAACCGCGGCGGCCACGATTGCATCGCAATCCTGTTCGGTGGCTGGACGACGATTGACCGTCTCGACCTCCGCGCCACGCTCTTGGCAGCGCGCCGCCAGGCGGTCGAGGTCGTCCTTTTTACCCGCCGCGAGCACAAGACGGGCACCGGCAGCGGCCATAACCTCGGCGGCCATCGAGCCGAAGGCACCCGAGGCACCGGTGATGACCGCGACCTTGCCGCGGATCGAGAAAAGTGATGACGGGTCAGCGATGAAGTCAGTCATGGAAAAATTTTCTCCTGCGTAGGGTTAGCTTCATGGGCTTCGGAACACGGGTCCGGCAGGCGCTGTGTGGCGCGTTGCATCTTCACGGGTCCATTCCCCGCAGCAAGCTGCGGGGTCGTTTATTGGGCGGAGACCGGATGTCGGCTGATCGCTTGCGTCCTATGGGCCCGGCGGCACTCGATTCCAGCGACGGATCTCGACCGACTGGAACAGGCCAACCTTGTTATAGGGATCGGCGTCGCGGAAAGCCTCGGCATCCGCGCGGCTCTCACACTCAATGATCAGAAGACTGCCAACGACGGTAGCGCCATCGTCCGACACGAGTGGTCCTGCTGAAAATATCCGATCCTTCTGAGTGCCCAGCCATACCCGGTGAGCGTCCCGATTGGCGCCTCTCGCCTGCGCATAGTCCGGCTTGTCAAGGCAATAAAGAACATAAAGCATCATCCATTCTCCTTAAAGTTTCGCGGTGTCGGCCGGGCGCCGCCCCACACCTATTGGTGTCAAAGCCGCAGAACCGACCATCACCTGCGACGTTGCGTCGGTGAATACGCCCGCCGGATCCAGGGTGTTGTCCGTCATGGTCACCTTCGAGGTAACCCTGTTAGCGACGTCGGCACCGTAGGGTGCCTGATTCTGAGTGAAGGTGTTGCCGGTCATAAAAGTCGTCGCGTTGTTGTAATTGTCGATGGCGCCGCCGTAATAGGCGGCGGTGTTCCCGAGGAACCCACACTGATTAAAATGCGGGCGGGTTCCTCCGTATTGGGAAGCCTGATCGTCTACCCACACGGCGCCGCCGCTCCCCTCGGTGCTATTGCTGGTGAAGGTGACGCCAAGGAATTCCGCATTGGACCCGTAGTTGACCACCGCGCCGCCGCCACGGTAGGTGGCCGTGTTGCCGCTGATCTCCCCACCCTCCATGCGGAACGACGAGCCGAAGCGGGCCGTAATCCCACCCCCCAATGCCGCTCGGTTGTTCTTGATCTCCACATTGTAGAAATAGGCCAGGACATCGCCGAAATTGAAGACTCCACCGCCGTCAAGGGCCTGGTTATCGGTGAACACGGTGTTACGGACGATGGGTGCGGACTCACTTCCCCAGTTGAACATACCGCCGCCGAAGCCGTTACGCTGCTCGCCGTCGGCGTTGCCATCCCGCACCGTGAAGCCGTCTAAAATGGCTTCGGCGCTTCCCTTGATGACGTGGTAAGCGTTGTCAGAAGCATCCCCAATTTTTCCGATGTCGCCGCTCAGTAGGGTGGAGTTGTCTTGCCAATCGCGCTGGGATAACGCTGTCTCAGTGCCCGTGAACCCGCCGTAGACCGCGACCAGCCGACGCATTTCAAACGACTGGGTGCGATCGGTTCCCGCTGTCGGCGCATAGACCCCCTTGGCAACCCAGACTTCACCGCCTCCAGCCGCTGAAGCCGCGTTGATTGCCGCCTGCAGATCAGAAAAAGCCGTCTGCCAGGATGATCCGTCCTGAGCCTCACCCTGCGCAGCGGCATCGACGTGAAAGATCCGCGCTGGAACGCTCACCTCGGTCACCAGGCTCTTGTCGGTTCCGAAGACGTGCAGGCTGAGGTCGCCCAGTTCCTTGGGGTACTGGGGAATGTACGATTGAAGCTGCACGAGATCGGATACCTGCGCCGGAACGGTGCGCAGGCGTTCCGCTAATTCGACCAGGGGTTGGTAGCGTTCGGGAACATCGGCCTCGCCGTGGGGCCAGCCTTCAATCTGCGAGTCATAGGCAAATACCCAACTGTCCCCCCAGTTGAACACCGACACAAAACCAGAGTTCTGGACCCGGTTGTTCTCGATTGTGGAGCGGATGACCGTTGGCGTATTGGCGATATCAGGCAGATTGGCGTTGTAGGATCCCTGATAGAGAGCGGCTCCCATCTCCACCGCGACGTTGTCGGTGAACGTGCTGTCCACAATGACGGGCGACGAGGTGCCGTCATTGCCCATGGCGGCAGCACTGATGGCCGTGTTGCCATTGAATACCGTGCCGACAATAATCGGGGAAGCAGAGAAGTCGTTGTACATGGCACCCCCCTTGTCGTCAGAGCGGTTGTTCGAGAACCGTGACGCGATGACGATAGGATTGGTGCCGTAATCGTTGGACATTGCACCGCCGCGAATTACCGCGTAGTTGTTCTCAAAAGTGACGTTGATGAAGACCGGGATTTTGTCGTTGTCGAAGAAATTTCCGGTTACATTGGTCATGTTGAAGACACCGCCCCCCTTCATGGCGGCGTTGTCGCGGAAAACAGTATTGCGGACGGTGGTCGTCGCCTTGAAGTTGAGCAACCCGCCACCGTTGCCGTCCCGCTGCTCCAGAACATCCTCTGGGGTCAGGTGTGAATTCGTTTCGCCGACCCCAATGGCGTAGCCGTCCTGGATGACGAACCCATCAAGAACCGCCTCATCGGCTCCGACGACCACGTGCTGGCTGTTATCGTTCGCCTCCCCCTGGTCGCCGATGTTGCCGCTGAGGATAGTCAGATTCTGCTCCCAATTGCGCTGTTCAAGCCGCGCCTCATTCCCAGCGAAACCACCATAGACTTCAACATCCTCAACGAGATCGAAAGATTTGCTTCGGTCAGTGTCTGCGGTCGGAAAGTATTCGCCTTTGGCGACCCAGATGTGCTGCCTAGGCTGAGCGATGGCGAGAGCGTCCTGTAGATTCCGGAAAGCATCAGCCCATCGGCTCCCGTCGTTCTTGCCGGTCGCTGTACTGTCTACGTACAAGGTGGCACTCAAGGTGGAGGTGGAATTTGTTGAAGAATTACATGCCGAAAAAATCAGCATAAACGCACCGATAGCCAGCCGATGTCTATACATGTCTTATCTCCACTACCAAGGTTGTTTCATCAGAACAGTGAGGTAAACCCCAAAGTCAAGACAGAATTGAGCCGAATTTGGGGTTTGGGGATGAATAGCCGACATTCCGCATACGCAGGGCTGGAAATAGCCAATAACACCATTAGAGAAGGAGAATTTTTTGATGATCACATGACCTTAGTCCGAAAAAGGAGTACCGCCGGGAATTCACAAAAAGCTTGCTCGATTACCGGGACTCGCCTTGTACATCTGGACTTTATCGTCTGAATCCCTCACAGTTACCTCCCCAAAA
Organism: Gammaproteobacteria bacterium; assembly: GCA_020047885.1. Next base: position 4,400 of record JAIFNF010000094.1, read on the forward strand.
TTTCCAAGTCCCCGGTTCCCGGGTTCGGTGATTGATCGGGAAGCGACAGATGATCAAGCGCCACACTCTAATGTAAAATGTACTTTATTTTGTCGTTCTGGCTTCTGAAACGCCGAGTAATCACCCTCTGATTATTCTACCGCCCGCAGATGAGCAATGAACCGACTATCTTTTGTAAAAAACGGAATTTTTTATGTAAAAAATGACGGGATTGCGCACTTTCTCTCCGTGGTTCCGCCGTCGCCATGCGAACCACGCACTTAAATTTTCGCTGGCTCACCGATCCGGATGCCGAACCCTTGCAGGTCGATGCAGAGCGGCAGGATCTGCCGAAAACCGCCCTGCCGCATCGGGATGGATTGGGAGAGGGCTGGATTGAGCTGGTTGCTCTGGCCATGGATATGCGTCTGTGCCGGGTCGAACATCGATTTACGCCGGGACTGACCGGCCTGGAACCGATGACTGAAGTGGTTTCTACGCCGACGGAACCGATCTTCTTTGTCAAAGCTAATCGTCAGGGGTATGGCGTGCTGCAGGATCGTCATCTGGGCGTGCATCTGCACTATCACCCGGAGGTCTGCGTTTTTGAGCACCTGGATCGGGTCGATCACCGGCACTGGGCGGATCTCTCCACTCCGGTGATGGTGACCGCGTTGACCATGGGGATGTCCAG
>JAIFNF010000070.1 GCA_020047885.1 Gammaproteobacteria bacterium
TCGCCAAGAGCGGCGTCAAGGTCAGTATGCTGGCCTTCCTGATCAAGGCGGTGGCGGCGACGCTGAAGAAATTCCCCGAGTTCAACGCCTCCCTGGACGGCGATAATCTGATTCTCAAGCAGTATTACCACATCGGTTTCGCTGCCGACACGCCCATCGGGCTGGTGGTGCCGGTGATTCGGAACGCCGACCAGAAAGGCATCGTCGAGATTGCCCGGGAAACCGGTGAATTCGCCAAACTGGCGCGTGAAGGCAAGTTGAAACCCGACCAGATGCAGGGCGGCACGTTTACCATTTCCAGCCTCGGCGGCATCGGCGGCACGTTCTTCACGCCGATCATCAACGCCCCGGAAGTGGCGATTCTCGGCGTCTGCAAATCAGCCTGGAAGCAGGTCTCCACCGATGGCCAACAATGGACATCACGGCTCATTCTGCCGCTGTCGCTCTCCTACGATCACCGCGTCATCGACGGCGCGAGTGCGGCTCGATTCAACGTCCATTTCGCCCACCTGCTCGCCGACATGCGGCGCGTCCTGATTTAAGGAGTTAGCAACCATGGCTCAACTGGTCGAAGTGAAAGTCCCGGATATTGGCGATTTCAAGGACGTGCCGGTCATCGAAATCCTGGTCAAGCCGGGCGATGTCGTCAAGGCGGAAGATGCGCTGATTATGCTGGAATCCGACAAAGCCACGCTGGACGTCCCCTCGCCGGGCGCGGGCGTCGTTCGCGAAATCAAGGTCAAGGTCGGCGACCAGCTCTCCGAAGGTTCGCTGATTCTGACGCTGGACGCCGCCGACGCCATGCAGACGATCACCCCGGCGGCAGCACCGCCCCCCCCACCGACTGCTGCGCCGGTAGCTTCTCCGGCGACAGATGCCTATACCGGCAGCGTCGATGTGGATTGTGAAATGCTGGTGCTGGGCGCGGGACCGGGTGGTTATTCCGCGGCGTTCCGGTCTGCCGATCTGGGCATGAAAACGGTGCTGGTGGAACGTTACGCCACGCTGGGCGGCGTGTGCCTGAATGTCGGCTGCATCCCGTCCAAGGCGTTGTTGCATACCGCAGCCGTGGTGGACGAAGCGAAGGCTCTGGCGCACCACGGCATTGAATTTGGCTCGCCCCAAATCAATCTCGATAAGTTGCGCGGCTTCAAGGACGGCGTCGTGAAGAAGTTGACCGGCGGACTGGCAGGCATGGCCAAGGCACGCAAGGTTGAAGTCGTGCGTGGCGTGGGCCGGTTCCTCGATCCGCATCATCTGGAAGTGGCGCTGACTGAGGGCAATGGTCAGGATCTAACCGGGGCGAAAAAGGTGATTCGCTTCCAGAAGGCGATCATTGCCGCCGGGTCGCAGGCGGTGAAACTGCCGTTCATGCCGGAGGATCCCCGCGTCATCGACTCCACCGGCGCACTTCAGTTGACCGACATCCCGAAACGGATGCTGGTGGTCGGTGCCGGCATCATCGGCATGGAAATGGCGACGGTCTACTCCACCCTGGGGGCGCGGATTGACGTGGTGGAAATGCTCGACAGCATGATGGTGGGCGCGGATCGGGATTTGGTGAAAGTGTGGGAGAAAGTGAACGCTCCCCGCTTCGATACCATTATGTTGAAAACCAAAACCGTATCCGCCGAAGCGACGCCCGAGGGTATCCGGGTCAGCTTTGAAGGTGAAAAAGCGCCGAAGGAACCGCAGGTTTACGACCGGGTGCTGATGGCGGTGGGGCGCAGTCCCAATGGCGGCAAGCTTGACGCCGACAAGGCGGGCGTCACCGTGACTGACCGGGGATTCATTCCGGTGGATCGCCAGATGCGCACCAATGTCGCCCACATCTTCGCGATTGGCGACTTGGTCGGTCAGCCGATGCTGGCGCACAAGGCGGTGCATGAAGCGCATGTCGCGGCGGAAGCGGCGGCGGGGCATCCAGCCTTCTTCGATGCCCGCCAGATTCCGGGAGTCGCCTACACTGATCCGGAGATTGCCTGGGCGGGTAAAACCGAGGAGCAGTGCAAAGCCGAGGGCATCAAATACCGTAAAGCGGTATTCCCATGGGCGGCGTCAGGTCGCGCTATCGCCAATGGCCGTGACGAGGGCTTCACCAAGATGCTGTTCGACGAAGCGACGCATCGCTGCATCGGCGGCGGCATTGTCGGGACGCACGCGGGCGATCTGATTGGCGAAGTCTGTCTGGCGGTGGAAATGGGCTGCGATCCGGTGGATATCGGCAAGACTATTCATCCGCACCCCACATTGGGCGAATCCATTGGCATGGCCGCCGAAGTGTTTGAAGGCGTCTGCACGGATTTACCGCCGGTCCGCAAGCGGTAATCGCCCTGGCCGCATGAAAACGGATCAAGCGATTTATCAATTCATGGCGACCGGTGCCGAAGCGTTCCGGGTGCTGACCGGAGGGCTGACCTTGCCAGGACCGTACCGTTTCCGCTCCCTGACCCTCAAAGCCCTGGAACGGCGTATCGATGGGGTTTTCGAACCCGAGGGTCACACCGGACCGGTTTATGTTGTCGAATTTCAGGGTCAGTTTGCCCAGACCGCTTGGTACAACCTGATGGCCAAGGTCAGCCTCTATGGCGAAGCTCACCCCGAACAGGATGTGCGCGGTATTCTGGTTTTTCTGAACGCCGCTCTCGACCCCCACCATCCGGCGGGCATCAGCGATCAGCCGGGTGGTCCCTTTCAGGCGGTGTACCTGGATCGGTTTCTCCCGGAATGGCTGGCACGTGAACCGGATAACCCCTATCTGGCGGTCTTTGCGCCGTTGGTACTGCCTGCCGAGCCGGAACTGCGCCAGCAAGCCCCGCGACTATGGCAGGCGATTCAGCAGGCTCCGCTGGAGCCGGATACGCGGGAGGCTCTCGCGGAGATTCTGGCCTTCTGGATGTTCGAACGATTCAAGTCACTCACCAAAAAGGAGATCTGGACTATGTTGCAAGTCTTGACCCCATTAGAGCAAACCCGGGCTTATCAAGAGATCTTTGCCGAGGGAGAGGCCCGTGGCGAGATCCGTGGCGAGGCCCGTGGCGAGATCCGTGGCGAGGCCCGTGGCGAGGCCCGCGGTGAGGCCCGTGGCGAGGCCCGTGGCGAAGCCCGTGGCCGGGCTGAAATCCTCAAACGCCTGCTGACCCGTCGTTTCGGTCCCCTGCCCGACACGGTTATGCAGCGACTCAACGCGGCCTCTATCGAACAACTCGATCTCTGGTTTGATCGCGCCCTAGACGCTAACAGCCTAGCAAGCGCGCTGGATGACCTGAAGCACTGAAACCGCAATTCTCAAACGATGGCGGGCGCAGTCGCCCGCCAGGCCCGCATAGGAAACGGCTCTTGGACGCTTCTCCGCATCCGCTTTTTACCCTCGCGCCAGGGCGTGGCGATTTGCCCAGGCTAACGCTGACTGCGCCGGATGGTGCGCGAGCCGAAATCTATCTCCACGGTGCGCAGGTGACTTCATGGGTTCCCGCAGGCGGTCAGGAACGCCTGTTTCTGAGCGAGGCTTCCCGGTTTTGCACCGGCTTCCCCATCAGCGGCGGTATCCCGGTCGCGTTCCCGCAATTCGGCATTTTCGGGTCGTTACCCCTGCATGGGCTGGCGCGTCTGATGTCGTGGGAATTCGCGGGCGCGGACGTCGTCAACGGGCAGGCGTTCGCAACCTTCCGCTTGTGCGATACCGGGGACAGTCGGCGGCTGTGGGCGCATACGTTTCTCGCCGAACTGACCGTGTTGATGGGCAGGAACCGGTTGGCGGTGACGCTCACGGTGACCAATACCGACGCCCAGTCGTTCACCTTCACCACCGGACTGCATACTTATCTGGCGGTCGCTGACCTCGCGGCCACTCGTATTGAAGGGCTGACCGGTCGGCGTTATCGCGATGCTGCCGCCGGTTGGACTGACCATGATCAGGCAGCTCCGCACGTTGACTTTACGGGTGAAGTAAACCGGATTTACTTTGAGGCTCCGGCGGAAACGCGCCTGATTGAACCCGGCCAGACCACCCGTATTCAAGCGACTGGCTTTGCGGATGCGGTGGTGTGGAATCCGGCTCAGGATAAATGTGCGGCCATGCCCGATCTGAAAGCGGATGATTATCAGCGGTTTGTCTGTGTGGAGGCGGTGACGGTCGGGTCGCCGGTCACGCTGACGCCCGGTGAACGCTGGCAGGGTTCGCAACAGTTGGTGGTTTGAGATCGATTGGCGGGTCTGCGAGCATCACCCAAGTGCAAGTGGAGATCGCCGTCGATTCCGTTTCGATCATGTGAACCCACTCGATCAGGCGGATAAATAATTGAATTTAATATTAAATATGTAATTGATATATTGTCGTTCTCTGTACATGACAAAAAAATAACTATTTGAAATTGTAGTATAATAAGCTTTTAAACTAAGGAACTCCCATGCAATCTATCCAAGAACTGACCAAGTTGTTAAATTTACATTTCAACCGGAACAAAGCAAGAATGGATTGCTTTGTCGGTCTACTGATTGGGTTGCTCAAGTTGAGAGCAGTCAATTTGACCGAGTTATACTACCCACCGTCATAACTTGACCGTTTGAACCGCCAAGGTCGCCAAGCGTCTTCGCTGGTTTTGATCTGCGTTCATCTGCGGATCACAATGTTCAGTGGCTCATATTGGGTTTTGAGGACGTGGTAGAATCAAGCTTTCTCTAACAAGTATCTGTTTTGACTATGTTCTGCATTAAAAAACTCATAGATGAAGCCAAGTGCTACGATGAAATCAGCAAGAGGCGCTGGCCCCATGGGGTGCGTGGCCCTCACTGCGCGTCTAACAAGATCAGCAAGCGTGTACATGTGCAAGAGCTGTAAGAAGCGATTTGATGACCTGACCGGGACGATCTTCATGGGACATCATCAGCCGTTATCGGTCTGGTTCACCTTTCTGTACCTGATGGGATTGAATGTGTCGAACCAGCAAATCGCTCAGGAACTGGGATTGGACCCCAGCGACGGACAGGCGATGGCGGAGTGGCTGCGTGGTGGCATCGTCCAACGCCGCCCTAAAGTACGCATGAGCGGGGTCGTAGAGTGCGATGAAGTGTATGTCGTTGCGGGGCACAAGAGCCGACCTGAACACATTAAGGGGCGGCGTGGGCGGCGGCGGCGATTGAAGGGGACCCCCGGGCGGGGGACACTGGCGAAGGAAAAGCCGACCATCTTCGGTATGATAGAACGCGGTGGCGAGGTCTGGATCATCATGCTGGAAAACGTACAACAGTCCACGATCAGACCTTTGATCCAGGAGACCATCGAACCCGGCACCCTGATCAATACCGACGA
>JAIFNF010000134.1 GCA_020047885.1 Gammaproteobacteria bacterium
AAGGATTCCGCCAGGTCCAGGGCGGTGCGCAGCAGGTCATCCAAACTGGCGGTCAGCGCCATTTCGGACAGTTGCAGGCGGGCTTTGAGCAATTCTTCGGATTGTTGTCGGCGGTGGATGTCGCGGATGAATACGAAAAACCGGCCATTGTCGATCGGCCAGTAGGAGACATTGATCTCAGCCGACCAGATGCGGCCGCTTTTAGTCCGGTGCCGGGTTTGAAACAGATTCCCGCCCTGGCGGATGGCGGTTTCAAGATGCGCGGCGATCCACTCAGCATCTTCTTGCGCTTCCAGATCTTCAATCCGCAGGGCCAGCAGTTCCTGGCGGGTATAGCCCGACAGGCGCACATACGTTTCGTTGACTTCCAGCAGTTGTCCGTCCATGGCCGTCATCCAGAATCCGTCTTGGGAGGTTTCCATGATCGCCCGATACTGCGCTTCACGACGCCGCAGAGAATCCTCGGTTTGCTGCTGCCGGGTCATGCTCCGCATCAAGCGGAGGTTGCTGTAGCTCAGGTTCGAGAACATCCGGGTGAGGCCGGCATAGAACTCCATGACCGTGCTCACCGTGTCCCGACTCCAGCGCGGCGTCCGATCCAGCGCCGCCAAATAGTCCTCTTCGTCGAAGCCGTAACGGCGCGCCTGGGCGCGGAAGAGTTCCCGATTCGGCGGTTCGTCGTCAAAGAAGAACTGACCGAGGAATAAATTGCCCAGATGCTGCTCGCTGACGATGATGGGCGTTGCGATGTCGTACATCTGGTTTTTGCAGCGATAGAGCTTGAAAGTCCCCGGCTCAATGCCCTGGGTCAACGCGGTATCGCTCTCCACGCAGTTTTCGCACGTCGCCGGATGAACCCGGTGAAACTTGACGCAGATGTCCTGCCAACCGGTAGCGACCAAAACCCGACCCTGGATATCGATGATGGCGACCCCAATCCCGGTGAGTTTGAAAAATTGATCCAAGAGGGTTTGGAGGGCAGGGACATCGATGATATCGCTCAGTTCCAAAGCGCCGATATCGCCGTCGGGGGACAGTAGACTGCTCAGTGTCGCGCTGATGGGAGCCTCGCTTTCGCGCTGCGCTGCGTCTGTGTAAAGGGGTAAAGCCACCGCCGTTGGCGAATCGGTAGGCATCGCCGGATCTCCCAGGATATTTGATGCACAGTGTAGAACTTGGAAGGTCAAGAGGGTAGGTTGGACTGAGAGTAACGGGATTTTTTGGCGATGACCGCAAGGCTCGCTGCGTGCAGCACTGTCGATGATCGACGATTAAAACAGGGAATTGAGCAGGTTGGACGGGGAGTATTGATCGGTCAGGATACGGGCTTTGGTATCCCAGTCAGGTTTCGTCGAAAACAGGGGAAGGAGCCATTCACGGCCAAACCCCAAGGGCGTCAACTGGTCTTCCAATTGATCAGCGTTGCGCTGAATCGCCTCCCTCGTCAGCACGCCATCCTGCTTTTTCAGGATGACGCGATTCTTCAACTTGACCCGCAGATTGTAGAAATCGCCGAATACTTCGGTATAAGTGACCGATTCATGGTCATAGAGGCGGCTACTGGAAAAGGTGTTGGCCGCCAGCACCCCATCGGTCGTCAACAGCGCTTTAACTTCCTAGGCGTCCAGCATGATCAGATCATAGTGCTGTCCGGCCTTGACAGCGCGTTTGATGAAAACCCGGCCATCCTCCTCAAATACCCGGACTTTTGCACCTGGCTGAAAGCCAAAAAATTCCTGGGCGACCTTGACCACTGCCGGGTCAATCTCCACCACATCAATCGTGGTGTCCGGATAAATTTTGGCCAGTGCGGTCGGCAAGACGCCTCCCCCCAGGCCGACAATCAGGATGTTCCGCGGCTGGGGATTCAGATACAACGCCCCCATCATCATCCGGGTGTAGCTGAAGACGAATTCACGCGGATTGTCCAACAACTGACAAGTTTGCCGGGCCTTTTCATTCTTTCGGCTAAAGCTCAGGCAGCGTTGTCCCTCTTCTTCGTAAACCAGGATATTGCGGTAGAGGGATTTTTCGTTATGAATGACTTGGGTTATGGCAGTCGAGGGCGTCATGATGGCAGCGAAGAGAGCCAGTAGGGCTTTGAGTGTTCTACCGTGGTTCATCAGCGGAAGGTCCGGGCAACAGGGCGAGTAGTCCCAGAATCAGCGAAACGCCCATCAATCCGATGATAATCTGCTGGATCTCGAAATACAGCACGAAATAGAACGACGTCAACAAGGTTCCCGCCGCGCTGCCAAAGGTGGAAACAAAATAGAGCTGCCCGGCGAACTGACCGCTCAGGCGTGATTCGACGACCAGCAGGCGTACCGCGTAGGGAGACACCATGCCGGATACCGCGGTGGGGATAAAAAACAACAGGGTCGCCGCCAGCAGCGAGCCGTACCGGGGATCGTGAACGGTCTCGAAAATCCAGTCGAGCGTCGCATCGCCCAGGACGATGACCGGCAGCGTAGCGACCGCAGCGATGATGAGGATCAGGGCCAGACGGCGCAAGGACGGTTGATTCACCGACCACCCGCCACCCAGCAAGTAGCCAATGGACAGTGCCAGCATGAAGAGGGTGATAATCGCGCCCCAGACATGAATGCTGTTGCCAAAGTTGGGCGCGAGAATCCGCCCGCTCAACATCTCGACGGCCATGACGAAAAAGCCAGACCAACCGGCGATAGCGAAGATCAAAAAACGGGGTAAATTCAAGGGCTGTTTCGGCAGACAACGGTTAATCGGAGATCGCCAAAACGCTCACTCGGGCGCTGCCGCCCATGGCCAGTTGCTGCGCGGCGGCGCGGGAAAGATCGATGATTCGTCTGCCCCTATGCGGTCCGCGGTCATTGATCGTCACTTCGACCGCCTTGCCGTTGTTGAGATTCGTGACCTTGGCTCGACTCCCCAAAGGCAGGCGCGGGTGAGCGGCAGTCAGCGCACGTTGGTCAAAGCGTTGGCCACTCGCCGTTTTCTTACCATGAAATCCGGGGCCATACCAAGAGGCCTTGCCAACCTGCTGGCCATTCGTTGCCTTGGCGGCATGAACCGACTTTTTACCACTGGCATCGGCCTCAGCCGGGAAGCCAGCGGACAACGCCAAGGTGATGATCAATACGATCGGTGAAAAATCGGCAGCCCTCGAGCGGGGAAACCGGGCTTGGAAGCGGGGTTCGTTGCGTTCGTTCAAGAATCTACCTCAATGAATGGTCGGGGTGAGATCAAAAAATCTGCCTTTAAAGCAGTAAGTTATCTCGTATTTCTGAAATGCTATTCATGGAAGCATACCATGCTTTCGGCAAAAAGTATCTTTCCGTAGCGCAAAAAATCGGGAAAAAACCCGCTTATTGAGCTTAATATATTGATATTAATAAATATTAAATTTAAAAAACAGTGTTTTTATGAAATGCGTAATCCCATGATAAATAGGCTTAAAATAAATGAATCTCCGGATTTGTCTCTAATCATCCTCGGTAATTTTATTTTTTTATTTTTAAATCATATAGTTGATAAAAATTCTGATATGACGAAAAACCTGCCCTTTTCAGGACGTGATTTCCTTTTTCCGGGGCGGGAAGGTAAGATATATTCATAATGTCAAAAAAAAATTTTAAACTTATGAAATTCATAGTAACAATGCAGATTGATAAGGTTTTTTTCAAACCCCCCACACTTGGAGGAATACAGCATGGCTCTTGAATGGTTGAAACAGCGTTCCAGCGAAGTACTGGCCAACATGAAAACCGAGGTTGCCAAGTTCAGGAACAAGGACTTTCTGGAAGCCACCGTCGCGGGTTGTGTGATCGTCGCCCACGCCGATGGCGGGGTGAAACCCGAAGAAAAACAGAAAATGATGGGGTTTCTGCGCACTAATGAAGCCTTGTCGGTCTTTGAGGTGAGCGAAGTCATCGCGATTTTCGAAAAATATGCCAAGCACTTCGAGTTTGATTTCCAGATTGGCCAGGCGAACGCCCTGCAAGCGGTCGCCAAACTCAAGGGTAAGGAGGCGGAAGCGCGGCTGATGGTGCGGGTGTGTTGTGCGATTGGCGCCTCCGACGGTAATTTTGATGAGGGTGAGCAAACCGCGGTGCGCAACATTTGCAATGAGCTGGGGTTGAATCCCAAGGATTTCGACTTGACCTGAGCGCATCCGGGAATAGCGCTCAGGACACTTCCAATCTTTCCCATCATCCCGAAGCTACGCAAAGGAGAACCCAAGCAATGTCTATTTCGCTCAACAAAGGCGGCCGGTTATCGCTGAACAAGGAAGCCTCGAGCCTGACCAAGGTTTTGGTGGGGCTGGGCTGGGACGCCCGCGCAACCGACGGTGCGGCCTTTGATCTGGATGCGTCAGCATTTCTGTTGAATGCCGACGGCAAGACGCGCTCGGAAGCCGACTTCATCTTTTACAACCAGTTGAAATCGTCCTGTGGCTCGGTGGAGCATACCGGCGACAATCTGACTGGGGCTAGCGAGGGTGATAATGAGGTGATTAAGGTTGATTTAAGCCGGCTGCCGGCGGATGTGCAGAAAATCGCCTTCACCGTCACCATCAATGACGCCGAAGCCCGCAAGCAGAACTTTGGTCAGATCGGCAACGCCTACATTCGGGTGGTCAACGCCGACAATAATACCGAGATTGCCCGCTATGATTTGGCCGAGGACGCCTCGACGGAAACCGCGATGATTTTCGGTGAATTTTACCGGCACAGCGGCGAATGGCGCTTTACCGCCGTCGGTCAAGGCTACAACGGCGGACTGGCGGCGATGTGTCGGCAGTATGGCATTAACATATAACGAGGAGATCAAGCATGGCTATATCGTTGCAGAAGGGTCAGAACGTTTCGTTGAGCAAACAGGTACCTGGTCTGAAAAAGGTGCGCTTTGGCCTAGGCTGGGATTTGCGCAAGACCGACGGCAACGCCTTCGATCTGGATGCGTCCGCTTTCGTGCTGGATGACAGTGGCAAGGTTCTCAGTGACGGGCATTTTGTCTTCTACAACAACCCCAAGGATCCGTCGGGAGCGGTTGCCCATCTGGGTGATAACCGCACGGGTGAGGGCGGTGGCGACGATGAAGTGATCGAGGTTGAATTGGGGACGATGGCACCAAATGCGGCGAAAGTGTCGTTCGTCGTGACCATCCACGACGCCGAAGCCCGCAAGCAGAATTTTGGCCAAGTCGCCAATGCCTACATCCGGGCGCTCAATGCAGAGGGTGAGCAGGAAATCGCCCGCTATGATTTGTCCGAAGATGCCTCGACGGAAACCGCGATGATCTTTGGCGAACTTTACCGCAACAATGACGAGTGGAAGTTCAAAGCCATGGGTCAGGGCTATGCCGGTGGACTGGCGGCAGTTGCCCGCGATTTTGGCGTCAATCTCGGTTAAAATCCGCGGCGCTTGATCGCCGCCCTGGATTCAACCGGCCCGCTGATTCAGGCGGGCTTTTGCTTTTCTGGAAGAGAACAATGACTGAAACTGTCAAATACGTGCTTGACGAAACCCGGATGCCGAAATCCTGGTACAACCTGGTCGCTGACCTGCCCACGCCACCGCCGCCGGTCCTGCATCCGGGAACCCTGCAACCCATTGGCCCGAACGATCTGGCACCCCTATTCCCGATGTCGCTGATCCAGCAGGAAGTTTCTACCGAACGGGATATTGAGATTCCCGAACCGGTGCGGGATATTTACCGGCAGTGGCGACCCAGCCCGCTGTATCGCGCCCGCCGTCTGGAAAAAGCATTGGGGACGCCGGCGCGGATTTACTACAAATACGAGGGCGTCAGTCCCGCCGGCAGCCACAAGCCTAATACGGCGGTTCCCCAAGCCTTTTACAACAAGGAAGCGGGCGTTAAGCACATCGCTACGGAAACCGGTGCTGGACAATGGGGTTCGTCACTGGCCTTTGCCGGCGCGTTATTTGGCATCGAAGTGGAAGTCTTTATGGTGCGGGTTTCCTACAACCAGAAACCCTATCGCCGGGCGCTGATGGAAACCTGGGGCGCGACCTGCACCGCTTCGCCCTCGAAACGTACCGCGGCAGGCCGGGCGATTCTGGCGCAACGGCCCGATCATCCGGGTAGTCTCGGCATCGCCATTTCCGAGGCGGTGGAAGTCGCCGCCCAGCGCGAGGATACGAAATACGCCCTAGGTTCGGTGCTCAACCATGTTTTGTTGCATCAGACGGTGGTGGGACTGGAAGCCATTGAACAGTTGGCCATGGCGGATGACTATCCCGATA
>JAIFNF010000051.1 GCA_020047885.1 Gammaproteobacteria bacterium
ATCCAAAGCCCTTCTTGATAATGTTTGCAAACCATCTCATAAAGGGTGATTAACTGAATTTGCCAGTCCATCGTAGTTCCTCTAATAGGTGCGGTAAGAAGCACCTATTATAAAATGGACTGGCAACCTAATTCATCCAATACAGTTAGCTCTTAATTCGCATTAGATTCTTCGAATACTCTTGTAGAGCCTGTCGAACCGGGCACGGTTCGTCATTCCAACTCATTGAGGTCATGGTGACCCTGACTCGACCATCTGGCCAAAGCTGATCGCAGCGTCGTTGACCGGCAACCGCTCGGGCAACAGCGCCTCGAAACCGGCTTCCACGAGTAATTGCAGCGCCTGTTCGGTCAACAGGCGATTCTGAAAGACCCCGCCGGTCAAGCCGACGTGCCGGACGCCAGACGCCCGGCGAATCAATTCCGCTTGGTGGAGAATGAGCCTGGCCAAACTGGTATGGAAAATCGCTCCGCGTTCTTGAACAGTCCGCGTCTCATCCATGAGTACCGGCAAGAGGGGTGCCCAGTCACCGCGCCAGAGGCCATCGTCCCAATACAGTGGGAGATCGATCCCTTTTCGTGATGGCACGCTGCACGCTTCCAGCGCCATCGCGGCCTGACCTTCATGGCTCTGCGTATAGGCGAGGCCGGTCAAGGCGGCAGCCGCGTCGAACCAGCGCCCGACCGAAGTGGTCACGGGACAATTCAAACCCCGTTCCCAGGCAGCGCGGGCCAAACCGTATTCAGCCGGTTCACCCGTCCATTCCAGGCCGGCTTCCCAACTCATCGCCAACGCACACCGCCAGGGATCGCGGCTGGCCTGATCACCGCCTATCAAACGGAATGGGCGCAAGCTGGCCACCCGCCGCCATTGTCCGGGTTCGCCCAGCAACGCCTCGCCGCCCCAGAAGGTTCCGTCTTCGCCAAACCCCAATCCATCCCAAGTGAAAACCAGCACTGGTGCTGCGGGGGTCAATTCGCCAAACAGCGCCGAGGCATGGGCGTGATGATGGAAGACGCGCTGAACTTCGATAGCCTGTCCCTGTGCCCAGCGGGTCGAGAAATAGCCCGGATGGGCGTCGCAGACGATGCGTTCCGGCGTTACCGCATACAGTCGGCACAGATCGCTAATGACCTGGGCGAAAACATCCAGACTGCGGGGTGCGCCGAGATCGCCCAGATGCGGCGAAATCACCACTCGATCCTCCACGGCCAAGGCAATGGTGTTTTTCAAATCCGCGCCCAGCGCCAGCGTGGGACACTGAACCGGCGTTTTCAGCCGCCATTCCACCGGTGCCAGCCCCCGACCTAAACGCAGTGGCCGAATGCGGTCGCCCACGCGCCGAAAGACGGAATCATCTGCCGGTCGCCGAATCGGTCGATTGTGATGGAGGAAGGCATCAGCGACCGTGCCGAGTCGTCGTTCCACGCTTTCTGCATCGGTCAGCACCGGTTCGCCGCTGATATTGGCCGACGTTGCCACCAGCGGGCCGCCGAAATCCGCCACCAACAGATGATGCAACGGGCTGTAGGGCAGCATCAGGCCGACTTCCCCCAACCCCGGCGCGATGGCGGATGCGAGCCTCGGGGCGACGGCTTTCGGGACGATGACGATAGGGCGCAAGGGCGAACGCAGGCAAGCCCGCTCCAAGTCGTTCAACGGTAAGTGTTTAGTTCCCTCTCCCCCTGCCAAGAGGGTTAGGGGGTCGGTTTCCGGAATCAATACCGCCAGCGGTTTCGCGGGTCGATGCTTGCGGTCACGCAACCGCTGCACCGCCACTTCGGAGCGCGCATCGCACAGCAGGTGATAGCCGCCAACGCCCTTGACCGCGACAATCTGGCCGATTCGCAGCGCCTGAATGCAGGCCGCCAGCGCCGCTTCATTACCCCGAACCGGTTCCAAACCGGCTGGCCGAAATTCCAGCGTAGGGCCACAGCGCGGGCAAGCCAGCGGCTGGGCGTGGTAGCGTCGATCCGCTGGGTCGTCATACTCGGCCTGACAATCCGGGCACAGCGGGAATGCGGCCATGGCGGTATGCGGCCGGTCGTAGGGCAACCGGTCAATGATCGTGTAACGCGGCCCGCACTGCGTGCAGTTGGTGAAGGGATAGCGGTAGCGCCGGGCATCCGGGTTGCTCATTTCCGCGAGGCATTCGGCGCACACGAAATGATCGGGTGGAATGACAATCGAACCGGCGGCACCGGGTTCACTATCACGAATGTTGAATTCCCGGTAATTCTGGAACGCGGCATCTTCGATGCGGGGCACTTCGGGTTGAGCCAGCGGCGGCGCTTTCTGGCAAATGGCGTTTACGAACGCACTGACGTGTTCCACTGCGCCTTCGACGTGAATATCGACTTCACCGCTACGATTCCGCACCCAGCCCCGTAATGCAAACCGTCGAGCTAGGCGACAGATAAAGGGGCGAAACCCGACACCCTGCACCCGGCCACGAACCTGGATGCGCTGGGCGATCACCCTAAACACCCCTCGCCCGCTGGGAGAGGGGTTGGGGTGAGGGAGGTTGTCGAACGCGAGGCCGAACAGGCGCAGGTGGAACAGGCGGAACGTCACGCCCAGCGTCAGGCGGCGGCGCTCGCGGCCCAGGAGGACGTCCGGATTCGGGCGAACGCGACGATTAAAGAACAGATTACCGCAGTGAAAGCACGTTGGGTGACGCTGTCCGAGGCGGAACAGGCCGCGCTGGAACTGCGCTTCGCGCAGGAGGAACCGTTTTTTGCGCAGCGCGGCCCCGACAGCATAACGCGCATCAAAGCCTTTGAGCCTTACCACCTATCAGTTCCTCATCACGGGGCAAACGCGATAGAAGTGCGGTAAGGATTGTTGCATTTGGAGTCGCCGTTCCAGCGCCCGTAACCCGCGTTTAAACCAGGACACGGCACTCCGGGCCAGTTTTTTAAAGTCCAATGATCGGGATCCGTTTGCTCTTGCGTTTTTTTTTCCAACGGCGTCGGATGATCCCGAGCCTGCTCTTGGCCCACGCGCACACACCAGTACATGGCCAAGGCCATGATCACCAACAACCGATCGAGCCGATCCGCGGCCCGTAACGGGGTGTCTTCCAGTTGAAATCCGCGACTTTTGAAGTCGGAAAACATCGTCTCAATGCCCCAGCGACAGGCGTAATCCCGCACGGTCGCCCGATTCGGCGGGTCATTCATCGCGATAATCCACGGTTCCGGATGCCCCCCTTCATAGCGAATCGTCAGATTCAACCCTGCGCGGTGCGCCAGTTCCCTCTCACCAGGTCGGGCCACGGGACTCAGGCGTCCAGGTCAAACAAATCGCCCAGGGCGCGACGCTGGCGGCGATGGTGCTAGGCGCTCTGGCGGTGGTGTTCGGCGTCCCACAGCAAATGACAGCGGCAACATAACGCCCGCAAATTAGCCGGGTCGTTATGTTCCGGCGTGTGATCCAGATGCGCGGTGGTGAGAATGACGCGGGTCAGCTTGCGGTCGGCGTAATGACGGCGCGGGACGTAGCCCAATAACGCGCCGGTCTGGGCGTCATGGAGCGCGCCACTGTGGGCGATGATGAAGACGCCCGGCTCGCGGAGAATCAGCGCACCATTTGGGACGCCGCAAAACTCGCACAGTGCGTCCGCATTGGCGGCGCGGGCATTTCCGGCGATTAGTGGGTGAGGCCGGGCGGTTGGCCTGGGTGCGGCCGACGCTGGTGAATGCCGCAGCGGCGTTTGGGCTGGAGCGAGCGACGCCTCACGGGTAGGGGGCGCTTTCTTACGGCTCCGCCATTCGCCCTTATCCCCTCAAAACTGTTGCCGGTCGCCTTCCAAGGTGCTACCGACAGCCAAGTAGGGTTAGGCGGCCTCACGCAGGGGTTCGGGGTGCATCGCCACTTCTTCCTGCTCATACCAGCGAATCACCTCTTCGGCTTCCTGAATGGCCTCGGCAATCGCCGGAATCTCCGGGTCATCTTTCTCAAGACCCTTGCGCCACCGAACCCAAGCCGGTTTTCCGGCACAAAATTCTGGCGGATCAATCAATATATCAATGTCCTTCTTTGATTTCATGGCAACGCCCTCATTTTTTTGATTCTATTCACTAATGCTTCAACAATCTGATTGAATGCAGCGTGTTCATGCTGATAGAACGCAGCGCGTACTGAATCAAGGACAAAGGCATAATCCATCAAGCCCGCTTGATCCAGCGCCAAATTGACCAGATGCGCTTCCAATCCTTTAAGCGATAGCCCTCGTTGCGCCGCCCACTGTCCTTGGTGCCGCAGTTCAATTTTTGCTGCATCCAGCATGAACGCCAGAGCGTATGACTGACTTGTCCGCCGCGCCCGGAACCATGACCCGTCGTGTCCGTAAGCGATGACTTCGTAAAGCCCTGGACGTTTGGACATCACTCGTAAGTCGCCAGCACTTAATGAAAAACCATCAGGATGATTGTGATGGTACGCCAGTTGTCGTGTCGGATCATCGGCCCATTCAGTCAATTCATCGGCAATATAAACTCGCCCAGGATCATGGCTGGTTCCTTGCTTAATCCGCTTACCGGTTTGCAAATCAAAAGCAACCAGATACTCATAGCCGGTTTTCTGGCCATTGCCGAGCACATAGGCTTTGGCGTCACCTTCCAGCTTGGAAAGCTGATCGGTTGGGATCGTTCCGGGCGTGGTCTCTCCTCGGGCGCGGGATCGACCTTCCAGAAAGTCGTTGTCATCATTTTCCATCCCTCTATTCTGCCCCACATCCCCCACCCTTCGCCACTGGTCGGGCATTGGGCAGGGGCTGGATGCACCTCTCAACCCCCCTTCGCTCTCGGCCAGGGCACGGCCTGCCCGGCCTCGAGCAACGCCTGATTCAAGTTCAGTAGATCTCGCTTTTCGCCAGCCGGTTTCATAGGGAGGGGTAGGCGGCGTTGACGATGCGGACGGGGTTATTTATGCGGCGAGGCGCTCGGGGGCGGTCTGATAGATTTCTCGTAAGTGCGGCGGTAGCAAGTGCGCCGGGTAGGTTCCGGCCCGTAGCTTGCCCAGGTGCCACCACCACTGATTGAGTGGATGCGCCGGATTATCTTTCAACCAACAGGTATCCACAAAGTCCACCGCGCATAACATCTCAACCGCACATTCATCCATCGAGGGCTATATTCGCGACTGCTTCGCGCTCTTCAGCAAACCCCGGAATTTCGCCCACGGGTAAGCCATATTCCACGAGTTCACGATAATCATTTAGTTGAGCAACTCTTGAACGTGCCATCTCACCCCTCCTAATGCATGAATCTTTTTTACGGTAGGCTCCATCACGGTGATTCGCATTCCTTGCTCATCGACCACCACGAGATAACGCTGATCGTGCGATAAGACATGGTAGCGTTCTCC
>JAIFNF010000286.1 GCA_020047885.1 Gammaproteobacteria bacterium
TTATCTGCCTTTATTTTTATGATGATGAAAGACATCATCTGCCCCATATTCACGCTAAATATCAGGATCAGGAAGCTTCTTTCTCGATTCTTGATGGAGCAATCCTGAGTGGTAGTATGCCGGTTGCGAAAACTCGTATGATACAGGCATGGATTGAAATTCACCGCGAATCCTTATTGGCGGATTGGGAATTAGCGGTCAATGGTCAAAAACCTTTCCCAATTGATCCTTTGCGTTGAGAAGAGAAGATGGAATCTGTCATTCGTGTAAAACCCCGAGAGGATTTTTATTTGGAACTCTGGTTCAACACTGGAGAGCATCGTTTGTTTGATGCTCGTCCTTATTTGAACCGGGGCGTATTTACAGACTTGCAAGATATTGCTTTATTCAAGCAAGCATTTGTGGCATTAGGCACTGTATGTTGGCCGGATGATCGAGACATTGCCCCTGAAACGCTCTATGACCGTTCGATTCCGCTATAGCCGGGTAGGGTGGGCAAACGGCGGTATCGTTTGCCCACGCGGAATGGATCACCGCACACCCACGCGGAACCGATGACAACGAACCGCCCCTTTCTTCAATGAACCCGCAACCCGTAAGGCGGATTCGGAGCGAATCGGCGTATGTTGGGTTGCGGGTTGACCGTGACCTGATGGATGGGTTGTAAAATGAACCCGCCGCTCTCTTTAATGGGGGCGGCGGGTTTTCTTTTTGGTTCTGAATACTGTTGGAGATCAAATAATGAGCAAAGATTTGAAATCAGGTGAGATAGAGACTGTAAGCCAATTTCTTAACGAGGTACGGAAAATAAAGGGTTCTTCAAGGACTCTTGTGGAGCTAGCTTCGTAGGTTGGGTTGATGGCTTTATCGTCAACCCAACAATTTCCTCGGAACACCCGGAACTGCCCCCCAATCATCGGGGGCGGTTTTTTTATGGTGGGCGATGTTGGGTTGTGCGGCCCGGCTGTTCGTGGTTCATTTCAATATCGGTGCATGGCCGCACAACCCAACCTACTCGTGGCCCACGGTATCGGGATACTCAACGGAATCACATCCCCAATCATCGGGGGCGGTTTTTTTATTGCGAATGTTGGGTTGCCAAAAAGCCTCGTAGGTTGGGTTGATGGCTTTATCGTCGACCCAACACGGCATCGGCTGACGAATTAAACGAACCGCCCTTGGGAAACTGGGGGCGGTTTTTTGATGGCGGTTTGTGGTACCTTTTTCCCATCACCCTTGAGGAGGTCATCATGTCCACGGCACAACCGACGCTTGACGATGTTTGGCGCTTGTTTCAGGACACCGATCGGAAGTTTCCGGTAAAGCGAAATGACGCCCGCCGGTTCTCGTGAGGGGAGCGGCGGGTTTTCTTTTTGGCCTAGATAGCGTCTCTCTTGGAGGAATTTATGAACCAGCCGATGGGTTTCGCCGATGTGTTAGACGCAGCCGAACAACTGGATACGGGTGCCCAGTCCGAGTTGGTAGCGATTCTGAGCCGCCGACTGGCTGAACGAGGGCGAGAGCGTGTGGTAACAACCATTGCAGAAGCGCGACACGAGTTCGCGGCGGGCCGGTGCCAAGCAACGACGGCAACCGAGTTGGTGCGAGAAGCGTTATTATGAAGCGGGTACTATTGCGCTCGTCAGCCTTCGCGCGCGACCTGCGAACTTGGTTGCGGTCGCGACCGGGGACGGCAGCGTCGGTCGAAGCAACGCTAGCGCAGTTGTCAGCCGATGCTTCGCACCAATCCTTGCGAACACATAAGTTGCGGGGACCATTAGCAGGTTGTTGGGCGTGCAGTGCGGGATATGATTTGCGCGTGGTGTTCGAGTATGTGGAGCATGAGGGATCGGAGGCGATTCTGCTACTGACCTTGGGCACGCATGACCAAGTGTAATGCGCTGGCGACCCTGCAAAACCTGCCTGGCGCCTTCAACGAGCTGATCCACCAAGTCGAGGACGCCAATCAAATCGACTACACGATCATCGACCTCAACCCCGGCCTGAGCGCCATCAACCAAAACCTGTTCCTGAACGCCGACTTCATCCTGATCCCGACCAACCCCGACCCCTTCTCCATCATGGCGTTGCAGACGCTGGAATCCCTCTTTCCGCGCTGGGCCACCTGGAAGCTGGACAACGAAGCCGTGTTCCAAGACTCGGCCTATCCGCTGCAACCCGGCCTGCCCAAGTTCGCCGGCACCGTGATCTAGCGCTTCAACGTGCGCAATGGCCGTGCGGCCGCGCCGTACCGGGACAACATCGCCGAAATTAAGGCCGTCACCCAGAACCGCCTGTATCCCGCGCTCAGGAATGCCGGACTCACCCTCCCCGATAACGATTATCCGGACGTGCTGCGTAACCATGGCTTCTGCCTGGATGAAATTCGGGACTTTGGCGCCCTGCTGCCGCGCTCTCGCGAGGCTGACGTCCCAGTTTTCGCGTTGAGCGAAAATGAGCTGGGCGAAACCGGGGTGGTTCTGGGCAACATGATCGACCGGCGTGACCAGATCCATGAGCAGTTCTCCGCCATCGCACAGACGCTGCGGAACCTCATGGGCTGAAAACGATGCTCCACACCAAGGGAGTCTTTCACAAAAACATCCGGCAAGCGAATGAACTGGGAGTCCTCTACCATCACTTGAGCAGCACGATGGCGATTCCCGAACAGTTCGACGACTTGCTGCGCTCGCAAATCGTTAATGCCGTCAGTGCGTTCGATAGATGCATGATTTTATTCGGATTGGCATGGTGAGGATCTTGGAGAACCGGAGACCGCCGACCGGCAAGTATTTGAGCGAATCCGTTGCCATCCAACATCTGCCAGGGCTGGCGGCAGGCGCTGTTCCTCCCCCTCCGGTTCGCTTCGAGGAAATCGTCCGCGAAAAGCTCAGTAAGTTAACGTTCCAGGATCCAACGAAGATCGCCGATGGCCTAAGCTATATCTGGAATGAGAACTAGAAGTGGCAGCAGATCGCTTTAGGTCTCGGAATGGCCGAAGTGGACGCCAAGCGCAAGCAGAAGCTGATCGTTACGCGCCGAAACGCCATCGTGCACGAGGCCGATCTCGATCCGGTGACCAACCAAAAGCAGTCCATCACGCGGGCGGAAGCAATGGACATCTCCAATTTCCTTCTGGCTCTCGGCAATCGAATCTGCGACCTGGTCGTATGAACGGAATGAAAGCGAGAATAGGTAGCCGGGTAAGATGGGTCGAGTGACCACGGTATGACGCTGATCATCGGCACGGAGGCCGACTGGCTACGCAACCCGTAAGGTGGATTCGGAGCGCAAGCGACAATCCGCCGCTTTCGGGGCTGACCGCTGAAATAAACGAGTGACCTGAATCGATGCAAGACACCTTGAGCAACCGAATGGATCCCCTACCGCGTGCTGTCGCCGCGCATCAAGCTAACCGCCTGGACGAGGCCGAACGCCTCTATCGCGCCCTGCTGGACACTGAACCCGAGCGTGCCGAGGCGCTGCACAATCTGGGCGTGCTGCTGGCGCAGCAGGAGCGTCTCGACGAGGCGCTGAAACTGTTCGCGGCAGCCGTGCGCACGGCTCCAGTCAACGGGCAATACTGGCTCAGCCATGTCAAGGCGCTGTTCAAAAGCGGGCAGCCGCACACGGCGGCGCGGGTACTGACTGCGGCCCGCGAGCGCGGCTTGCGAGCGCGGCTTGCGCGGCGCGGCAGTCGAGGCTCTGGAATCGCGGCTCGCCGTGGCCGGTGCCGCCACCCCGGATCTGGAAGGGTTACGCGCATTGGAGACGGGCGGCGCATTGACGCGCATGGCTGCCGAGACCGAGACGGCCATCATGCGCTTTGGCCGTCGTCCAGAATTGTTACACCTATTGGGCGCAGCGTGGCTGGCTCAGCGACCCGATGATTTGGAAACGCAACTGACCCTGGCCAAGGCTCTGGCTGACGATGGGCGCAACGACGAGGGACAGGCCCGGTATGAGGCAGCGCGCGCCGCCTATCCTGAATCAACCGCGCCCTGGCTCGGCCTGGCCGAACTGGCACTGGATCGGGGCGAGTTCGCGGCCGCCGAGGATGCGTGCCGCCAGGCGCTGGCGCTCGATCCGGAATTGCCCGAAGCCTGGGCACGCTTGAGCGGAGTGCGCAAGTTCACGCCCGATGACCACGCTTGGCTGGAGCGCGCCGAGCGCCTGGCGAAGCAGCCGGATCTGCCCCCGCAGCGCGAGATGGTGTTGCGTTATGCCCTGGGCAAGTATGGTGACGATACGTGCGATTATCCGCGTGCCTTTGCCGAGTACCAACGCGCCAATCTCCTGAAACAGCGCTATTGTGAACCCTATAACGCTGCCAACCATGTCGAGCTGGTCGATCATCTGACGGCTCGCCATAACGCCGCTACGGTGACTCAACGCTATCCGGGGGCGAGTGCGTCGCGTCGTCCGGTGTTGCTGGTGGGTATGCCGCGCTCGGGTACCTCGCTGACCGAACAGATCATCGCCTCGCACCCCGAGGCCGGCGGGGCCGGGGAATTGCGCTTCTGGCGCAACGCCTGTAGCCGCTATCGCACCGAGACCTTGGAAGGGCACTTCACGCCAGAACTGCTGACCGAGGTGGCCAACGCCTGTCTCGACGACCTGGAGCAGCGCTGTCCCAGCAAGTCGCGCGTCGTCGATAAGATACCGGGCAACTTTCTGCGCCTGGGCGTTTTTCACGCGGCCTTTCCCGAAGCACGCATCCTCCATACCCAGCGCCATCCGATCGATACCTGTCTGTCGATCTATTTCCAGAACTTCAATACCGGGCATGTCTATGCCAACACTCTGGAGGATCTGGCGCACTATTACCGCCAATATCATCGCTTAATGGCGCACTGGCGGGCAGTTCTGCCACCGGAGCGTTTTCTGGAGGTTCCCTACGAGGCGCTGGTCGAGGATCAGGAGGGCTGGAGTCGACGCATTATCGACTTTCTGGGTCTGGAATGGGGCGCCCGCTGTCTGGAGTTCCATAAGACCGAGCGCAAGATCGGCACCGCCAGCAACTGGCAGGCGCGCCAGCCGATCTACAAGAGCAGCAAGGAACGGTGGCGGAACTACGAAGCCTTTGTTGGCCCGCTGTTGCCCTTGCTGGAACTGGTCGAGCCGGTGCGCCTTGAATCCCGCACGGCTGCGGTGCCGACCGTCCGGAAACCGCGTCCCATCTTGCCCGGCAAGGCGGCCAAGCTCACCAAGCGACAGGCCAAACGTGAACAGCGCCATGTGCGTTTACGCACCCTCTTTGCCGCCAACCGCTTTGAGGAAGCCGAACGCCTGGCTCTGGAGAGTGTGCGCCTGGCAGCCGATGATGGCTTTGCCTGGCAGGTGTTAGGGGCGGCGCGGCTCAAGTGCGACGATGTCGCGGGGGGCGTTGCAGCGCTGGAACGGGCGGTGGCGCTGGAGCCGGATCAGGTCAATCATCGCTCGAACCTGGGCGCAGCTTACCGTCGGCTGGGTCGGCTGGAGGAGGCGGAGGCCAGTTATCGACGCGCCATCGCGCTTGATCCGAGCCTCGTAGCAGCTCATGCCAATCTGGGACGACTGCTGCAAAGTCAGGATCGCCATGCTGAGGCGGCGGACTGCTATCGTGCGGCTCTGGCCTTACAGCCGAATGACGTACAACTGTTGATCAACCTGGGTGATGTCGCCGAGTCGTGCGGTCAGTTGGACGAGGCCGAGGCACACTATCGGCAGGCGCTACGCCTGGCACCGGCTTCTTCTGAGGCGAACGTAACCGTTCACCCCCCCACCCCAGCCCTCCCCCGCAAGGGGGGAGGGAGTCGTGCGAATCAGCGAGTTGGCGCTCCCCCTCTCCATTTATGGGGAGGGGGTTGGGGGGAGGGGTCTGAACGCTTACAGGCGAACAACAATCTGGGCAGTGTGCTGCGCAAGCGTGGGCAACCCGAGGCGGCGGAAATCTGCTACCGGCGCGCGCTGGATGGGGCGACGGATCCGTTACCGATTCAGGCCAATCTCGCCGAACTGCTGGAAATGACCAACCAGACCGAGCGGTTGCGCGCACATCTGGCCGCGTTGCCGGAGACGGCTCGCCCCCATCCGGGGTTGCTTCTGGTCGAGGCGCGGTTGTTCAAGCGTGATGGCGCCCTGGAAGCAGCGCGTGCGTGCTTGTTACGGCACGATTGGGCGAACGACCCGCATTGGGCGATGTCGAGTGCGGCGCTCGGTTTGCTGGGTGATGTGCATGATCGTTTGGGCGATCCGGCGGCGGCCTTTGCCTGTTTCACCCAGAGCAATGCGGTGGCGCGGCGAGTCTTCGCGGCGCACGGGATCGATCGCACCGGCTATCTGGTGCAACTGGCGCAATTGCGCCAGGCGTTTCGTGCGGAATGGATCGCCCGCTGGGCACCGCTGGAGCTGGAACCCGTTGCGCCGGTGTTTCTGGTCGGGTTTCCGCGCTCCGGGACGACCTTGCTGGATATAGTTTTACGCAGCCATCCAGCGATCAGCGTGATCGAGGAACAGCCGCTGGTTCAGGCATTGCGCACGGCGGTGGCTCAACTGGAGCAGGCCGGCAGCGTCGATGTGCTCGGATCGCTGGATCAGGCCGCCGCCGTGCGTCTGCGTCAGGTCTATCCGGAGGCGCGCGCACGTCATGACGATCACGGCGGGCAGCGCCCGGTCATTATTGACAAGTTGCCGCTGAACCTGCTGTGGGCTGGCCCGATTCAGCGACTCTTTCCTGATGCGCGTTTTATTCTGGCGCTGCGCCATCCCGGCGATTGTGTGCTGAGCTGCTTCATGCACAACTTCGAACCCAATCCAGCAATGGCGAGTTTTCTGGAACTGGAGCACACCGCGGCGCTCTACGATCAGATCTTTGGCTTGTGGGAGCAGTATGCCCGCCTATTGCCACTGCAAGTGCATCGCCTGCGCTATGAGGATCTGGTGGCCGATTTCGAGCCGACCGTGCGCGGACTGTTGGACTTTCTTGGGGTCGATTGGGACGACGCGGTGTCCCGCTATCAGGAGACGGCCAAGGCGCGCAAGATGATCCGCACGCCCAGCTACAGCCAGGTGATCCAGCCACTGTATCGCCACGCCAGTGGCCGCTGGGAACGCTATCGCGCCTTCCTGGAGCCGGTGTTGCCGATCCTGCAGCCCTGGATCGAGCACCATGGATATGGGTCGGATCCATTGCTGGCGGTCAAGCGTCGGTTGGTCTCGCTGTTCGAGGCCGGACGCTACGACGAGGCCGAGACGCTGGCGCGCACGTTGACGCACGACGATCCCGACCAGGCGTTTGGCTGGAAGGCGCTGGGGACGGTGCTGGCGCAAAGGGGACAGGGACGGGAGGCGTTGTCGGCCTTGGAAACTGCGCGTCTGTTGGCTCCAAATCAACCCGATTTATGCAATACGCTGGGCAAAACCTGGCACGATCTCGGCGATCTGGAACAGGCCGTGACCTGCTATCGGGCTGCGTTGGCACTGGCACCCGATTACGCCGATGCACACAGCAATCTGACGCACAGTCTCCAGGTGCTGGGTCGCCTGGACGAGGCTCGCGCACATGGCGAGCAAGCATTACGCCTCCAGCCTGATCATGCCGATGCCCACAACAATCTCGGGATCGTGCTCAAGGAATTGGGCAACCTGGATGCCGCGATGGCTTGTTACCGGCGGGCGCTGAAGATTCGCCCGGACTATGCCAGCGCCTATAACAATCTTGGCGTGGCACTCAAGGAGCTGCATCGTTTCGATGAAGCGCTGGTGTGTTACCAGCGCGCCCTGACGATCAGCCCTGATTATGTCGATGCACGTAACAACCTGGGTAATTGCCTGAAGGAGCTGGGGCGTCTGGATGAGGCGCTGGAGTGCTATCGACAGGTGTTGGCGCTCCGTCCGGATTTTGGCGGCGTCTATGCCAATCTGTGCGAGATGTACGAAAAAGACAATCGTCTGGATGAGTTGCGTGCATGTCTGGCGCAAGCCCCCGCGTCGGCGCTTGATCTACCAACGATGATTTTGGTGCGAGCCCGCCTGTGTCGGCGTGACCAGCGCCTGGCGGAGGGGCGTGATCTGCTGCGTGGAATCGTCGTCGGTCTGGAAGAACGCCATTTGCCGCTGGCGGTGTCGGCTTATGCGGAGTTGGGCGATCTTTGTGACCGCCTGGGCCAGATCGACGAAGCCTTCGCGTCTTTCGTGACCAGTAATCGCCTGGCTCAGCGACTGTATGCGCAGGTGGGGGTCTCCAATCAAGCGTATCTCGAACAGTTGAAACAAGTCGAGCAGTGGTTTACACCGGAATGGACGGCGACCTGGACGCCCATAAGGATCGACGAGGACGCGGAACAACGCCCTAGCCCTGTGTTCCTCGTTGGCTTCCCACGCTCAGGGACGACCTTGCTGGATACGATTTTGCGCAGTCATCCAGCCGTGGCGGTCGTCGAGGAAAAACCGCAACTGCTGCAGGTTGAGCAGGCGCTGAGAGACTTCGATGGCGGTTATCCGCAAGCATTGGCCACCTTGAGTGCGGCGGACATGCGGTCGCTGCGGTCGCGGTATTTCCAAGCGTTGGAGGCGCAGTTATCGGTGGTTGAGCGCGATCGCCCCGTGATCGTCGATAAACTGCCGCTGAACATGGTCAATGTCGGCCTGAACCAGCGTTTGTTTCCGGGCGCACCGATCATTCTGGCGCTGCGCCATCCTTGCGACTGTGTATTGAGTTGCTTCAATCACAATTTCCGGCCGAATCCGGCGATGGCCAATTTTCTATCACTTGCGGACAGTGCTGACTTCTATGATCGGGTCATGCGGTTGTGGGTGCGCTATGAGCAAGCGCTGCCGCTGTGCGTCTATCGCTCCCGCTATGAGGATTTGGTTGCGGATTTCGAGACATCGGTACGTGCTTTGCTGGATTTTCTCGATTTGCCATGGGACGATGCGGTCACGCGCTATGCCGAGACGGCGCGTCGACGCGGTCGGATCAATACCCCGAGCTATCATCAGGTGGTGCAGCCGATTTATCGCAGTGCATCCGGGCGTTGGGAGAACTATCGCGCACAGATGGCTCCCGTGTTGCCGGTGCTGCTGCCGTGGGCGCGGCAGTGGGGGTATGTCGATTAACCCGTAACCCGTAAGGCGGATTCGGAGCGAAGCGACCATCCGCCTCTTTCGGGGCTGACCGCTGGGATGATGATGGCGGTTCGCTACGCGGAACCGCCCTACAGGAACTACAATGACAACCGCTCTTGGGCAACCAGGGCGGTTTTTTGTTCGCGGCGTTACCGGTAAAATGTACCGATGCCTAACTATCGACGTGCCTTCATCCCCGGTGGGTGTTACTTCTTCACGGTCAATCTCCTTGAACGACAACGGACTCTTCTGACCGATCACATTAACCTGCTCCGTGACGCGGTACGCCGTGTGCGCCGTCTCTATCCTTTCCACATCGACGCTTGGGTGGTACTCCCCGATCATCTGCATTTTGTTTGGACGCTCCACCCGGACACTGATGATTTCGCCACCCGCTGGCGGTTGATCAAATTGCTGTTTTCCAAAGGATTACCCCCGACCGAACGGCGCTCGATCACTCGCCAACGTCGCGGGGAACGGGGAATTTGGCAACGACGCTACTGGAAGCATCTCATCACGACCGAAATAGACTACGCCCGCCACGTTGATTACGTCCACGTCAACCCATTGAAACATGGTCTGGTGACGAGGGTGGCGGATTGGCCCTATTCGACCTTTCATCGTGCGGTTCGTGAGGGGATATTGCCGATAGACTGGTGCAGCGACATCGTGGATTTGCCAACCGTCGCGGAATGAGGCGGTTCGCTACGCGGAACCACCCTACAGGAACTACAGCCGGGTAACCGATGACAACGAACCGCCCGGTTCTTCAATGAACGGGGCGGTTTTTTATGGGGTGGGATGATGGGGATGATGGGGATCATGGTGGGCAAACGATAACCCCGTTTGCCCACCCTACGGCTACAGGAACCGACAGGAACCGCTCACGGGCCACCGGG
>JAIFNF010000005.1 GCA_020047885.1 Gammaproteobacteria bacterium
CTGCAATGAACATTCTCCGATTGGGGCATCAATCGCTGGCTCTGAAGTGAGTCAGGAATCCCCGTCCTTTAGGGCGGGGAGGATGTCAAAGTCTCTTAGAACGTGTAGCAATAGCGATGGGCAAACCCGGTGCCCGACTAGAACGAGCCAAACATCGTGCCCAGGACGATCACCGCTACCAGCGCCACCATTGCGCCGACAATGCCGACCATCACGATATCGAAATAGCTTTTCTGGTGCGTGGAGCCACAGACCGCCAATAGCGTCACCACCGCGCCGTTATGCGGCAGGCTGTCGAGCGTTCCCGCGCTAATCACCGCCACGCGATGCAGTAGCGCCGGATCGATGCCCAACTCGCCCGCCATTTGCAGGTAGGTGGCACCCAGCGCATCCAGGGCAATCGTCATCCCGCCCGACGCCGAACCGGTTAGCGCAGAGAGGATGTTGGTGGACAGGGCCAGCGAAACCAGTGGCCCGCCCTCAATCGACAGCACCCACTCACGCACGATCTCGAACGCCGGCATGGCGGCCACAACGGCTCCGAAACCCACCAGACTGGCGACGCTCAACACCGGCAAGGCGGCGGCGTTGGCCCCGGCATCGACGGTCGCACGCAGCACCGGCAGCCGCTGATAGTTCATCGCGACCAGGATGAGGATCGCGGCGATCAGCGCCACAATCACGGACCACACCCCGCTGACCGCTGACAACGGAACCTCTCCCCATTGCGCTTCGGCCAGAAAGCTAGTGTCAACACGCGGCAACACCCACATGGACATGATCAGATTGACGAGAACCACGGTGATCAACGGCAGTATGGCGACCCAAACCCCGGGACCTTGCTCGCTATGATGGCCGTGATGCACTTCAGGCGGATCAAACGTACCGGCGGTCGTAGCCCGTTCGCGCACGAGGGGATCATTAGCCGCAGCATCCGCCGGATTCTGCGCCACTAGACTGTCACCGTAGCCTTCACCCTTGCGGCGGGCAACGGCCTCGGCGTGCGCCAGCCACCACAGGCCGAAGCCCAGCATGATGATCGCCGCGATGATGCCCAACCCCGGCGCGGCGAAGGGCGTCGTGCCGAAGAACGGCATGGGGATCGCGTTCTGGATCGCTGGCGTACCCGGCAAGGCGGACATGGTGAAAGTCGAGGTGCCGAGGGCAATCGCCGCCGGCATCAGGCGATTCGGAATGTCCGCCGCCCGAAACAGCGCTTGCGCCATTGGGCCAATGACGAAGAACGCGACGAACAGGCTGACACCGCCATAAGTGACCAGCGCCCCCGCCAGCACGACCGCCAGCATGGCGCGGCGTGGCCCCAGCCGTTCGGTCATGAAGCGGGCAATAGTCGAGACCGAGCCGCTATCGTCCATGAGTTTCCCGAACACGGCACCCAGGAGGAAGAGCGGAAAGAACTGGGCGAGAAATCCGCTCGCCGAAATCATGAAGGTTTGCGTCCAGTGCGCCAGGAGCGGTTCGCCGGCGGCAAGGGCGGCGATCAATCCCGCCGCTGGCGCGAGAACCAGAATGCTCCAGCCGCGAAACGACAGCCAGATCAGGACCCCAAGGCCGAGTAGAATGCCTAACAATCCCATGAGTTAAATTCCCTCCAACAGTTCGTCGAGATCGAGCGTCGAGCGCACGCCTAGATCGGCTCCGTGAGCGTCCAAAAACGCTTCGGCGGCACGGCGACCCTTATCACGGAGCAGACAGAAAAAACTCCACTCCGCGAGAACCTTTGACGAGGAATTCAATTGGGTCATCTCTTCGCTGGCGATCCGGTGGATGCGCATTTTGGCCCAGACTTCGCCCTCGGTATGGCCGGTATCCGCCACGCGCCGCAACAACGCCGCAGCGCGCAGCTCTTTAATCAAGTTGGAGTTAAAGGCGATTTCATTCAGCCGGTTATGGATCTCTCTCGCCGTCTTGGGCGTCCCGGGGCGTTCGACCGGGTTGATTTGGATCAGAATGGTATCTTGCGACGTGCATTCGCGCACCAGTGGTGCCATGGAGGGGTTGCCGGAGTAGCCGCCGTCCCAATAGGCTTCGCCGTCGATCTCCACCGCCTTAAACATGGTCGGCAGGCACGCCGAGGCGAGCAGGACGTCGGGGGTCAGATCGGCGTTGCGGAAGATGCGGCCACGACCGGTGCGCACGTTGGTGGCGGTCACGAACAGGCGGATCGGGGCACTGGCGACCCGGGCAAAGTCGATACTCTCCTCCAGAATCGCCCGCAAGGGATTCACAGGGCTGGCTGCGCCCAAATCGTAGGGCGAAAAAACCCGCGAGGCCAGGTCCATGGCTAAATAAACGGGTGAATAATCAAGCGTCCACAGACCGGTCAGGATTTCGAGAGGGCCACGGCGCAGCGGGCTGAGCAACGCGCCGTCCGAAACCCGTTTCCAGAATCTTTCGAGCGCTGCCCGGGCACCCTCCGGCCCGCTTGCGGCATAACCATCGGCCATCACCACCGCATTCATGGCTCCGGCTGAGGTCCCGGAAATCCCATCGAAGCGCAACCAGGGCACTTCAAGCAGGCGATCCAGGACACCCCAGGTGAACGCGCCGTGTGCGCCACCCCCTTGCAGCCCGAGGTCGACGAGGACGGTATCACGAGGCGGCGGCGCTTCGGCGGGGGTCTTGATAGTCATGCGAGTTCCTTGGAGCGAAAGAATTGAAAAAGTAGAGAAGCCACAATTAAAGTCTAAACTGTAACTTCCAAACTTTAAACCAGCTAATATTATCCGCAATACAAACTCTGCTGAGGGTTCCCCATTGGAAAAAGTAACAACGTCCGCACTGTTTGAAACGACCCACGCAACCCTTGGCGCACGAGTAGCCGGTTTATCTGCGTTCGCGCTCCTCGCGCTGCTCACCGCCTGCAAGCCGGTTGCAGAACCGGAACCCGAACCCATTCGCCCGGTTCGAGTGGTGACCGTCGAGAGCCGGGAAGGTGGTGAAACCGTGACGCTCACCGGACAAGTCGAGGCGCAGGAGGAGGTGAACCTGTCCTTTCGGGTCGGCGGACGCATGATCGAGCGTTCTGTCAATGTCGGCGATCAGGTCCGGGCCGGCCAGGTGGTCGCCCGACTGGAATCGGATACTCCACGCAACGCGCTGCGGTCGGCCCGTGCGGAACTCACCGCCGCACGAGCGCGACTGGTCGAGGCGCAGAATAACTTCGAGCGCCATCGGTCGCTGCTGGACCGGGGGTTTATCACGCGCGCCATGTTCGATCAGGCGGAACAAGCCTTTCGAAGCGCACAGGCCCAGGTGGATTCGGTGCAGGCGCAGGCGAACATCGCCGAGACTCAACTGGGCTATGCCGACCTGATCGCCGCGTCGAGCGGAACCGTAACCTCCCGCCGCGCCGAACCGGGTGAAGTGGTCGCCGCTGGTCAGCCCATCATCCAGCTCGCCCGGGAAGGTGGTCGGGATGCCGTATTCGATGTTCCAGCGCGGATCATCGAGACCGCACCGGCCAATGCCGAAATCGCGGTAGTCCTGAGCAGCGATCCGAAGGTGCGCGCCACCGGGCGGGTACGGGAAGTCGCTCCGCAGGCCGATCCGGTGACGCGCACCTTCAAGGTTCGCATCGGCCTGAACGATCCGCCAGCGGCGATGCGGCTCGGCTCGACGGTGACCGGCAGCCTCCAGCTCGGCGCCGGACCGGGCCTGGAGATTCCCGCCTCAGCGCTGACTTCGGCGAATCAGCGCCCGGCGGTCTGGGTGCTCGACCCCGCCAGCAACACCGTGTCGCTGCGCAATATCGAGGTGCTGAGTTACGGCCTGGCCCGGGTGGCGGTCGCGGAAGGGTTGCAATCGGGCGACATCGTCGTGACCGCCGGGGTCCAGACCCTGCGTCCGGGCCAGCAGGTCCGGCTGCTTGGGACGCAACCATGAGCGGCTTCAATCTCTCCGAGTGGGCCATCCGCAACCGTTCGATCACCCTTTTCATTATGATCGTCGCCCTCGTCGCGGGGATCGGGTCCTTCTACCAACTGGGCCGCGCCGAGGATCCGCCTTTCACCTTCCGCGCCATGGTCGTCAGAGCGGTCTGGCCGGGCGCCACCCTGGATGAAACGATCCGGCAGGTGACCGAGCGCCTCGAACGCACCTTGCAGGAAGTCCCGAATCTGGACGATCTGCGCAGCTTCACCCGCGCCGGTGATGCCACCATCTTCGTGAACCTCAAGGGCAGCACGTCGGCCAAGGAGGTTCCGGACGCCTGGTATCAGGTCCGCAAGCGGGTGGCCGATATGCGCCACACCCTGCCGCAGGGAATCGTCGGTCCCTTCTTCAACGACGAGTTTGGCGACACCTTCGGGATCATCTATGCCTTCACCGCCGACGGTTTCACCCACCGGGAGTTGCGCGACCAGGTTGAGGACATCCGCTCGCAACTCCTGCAGGTCCCGGATGTCGCCAAGATCGATATTCTCGGCGCCCAGGATGAGGTGATTTACATCGACTTCTCGGTCGAGCGGCTCGCCGGTCTCGGGTTCGACCCGAGCGCTCTGATCGCGGCCTTGCAGGCACAGAACATCGTCATCCCCGCCGGCGTGCTGCGTACTGGCGAGGAGACGATCGCGCTGCGGGTCTCGGGCGCTTTCGCTTCCACGGTCCGCCGTGGCTTCACCGATCCGCCCCAACCGATGTTCCGGATCAATGGCCAGCCGGCGATCGGCCTGGCGATCGCCATGCGCGAGGGCGGCGATACCCTGGCGCTCGGGCGGAACATCGGGCAGGCCATCAAAAAAATTGCGGCGGACCTGCCGGTCGGCATCGAGGCCCGACTGGTGGCGGATCAACCCCTGACGGTCGATCTGGCGATTAACGAATTCACCACCTCCCTGTGGCAGGCGATCGCCATTGTGCTTGTGGTGAGTTTCGTTGCCTTGGGGGTGCGGGCCGGCACGGTCGTGGCCATCACCATCCCGCTCACGCTGGCCGTGGTTTTTCCGATCATGGATCTGGCCAACATCGACCTTCAGCGCATCTCGCTCGGTGCCCTGATCATCGCGCTGGCCCTCATGGTCGACGACGCCATGACCACCATCGACGCCATGAGCCGCCGCCTGGCCGCCGGCGACGACAAGGTGAGCGCCGGCATCTATGCCTATCGCCATCTCGCCTTCGCCATGCTGACCGGAACCCTGGTCACCA
>JAIFNF010000115.1 GCA_020047885.1 Gammaproteobacteria bacterium
GCATGATGACCAAGCTCCATGCGGCAACCCGGGCCGCCCGCTCTGGAGCGTTTACCCTGCTGGCCTGGGGACGGGAACCGGAGGTGTTGCGGCGGGTAGCGACCGGCGAGGCTCTGGGTACGCTGTTGCGGCCCAGTCAAAGTCCCATGGCGGCCCGCAAGCAATGGCTGGCGGTGCAACTTCAGGTGCGGGGGCGCTTACATCTCGACGCGGGCGCGGTGCGGGCGCTGCGAATGGCGGGTAAAAGTTTGTTGCCAGTCGGCGTCACGGCGATTGAAGGCAAGTTCGCCCGGGGCGATCTGGCAGCCTGTCTCGATCCGAATGGCATTGAGGTTGCGCGTGGCCTGGTCAACTGCGATACCGAGCGGGCGCTGCAGTTGATCGGCAAAACGACGCGCCAGATTGAAGAACTGCTGGGACCCGTGGATGCCCCGGAATTGATTCACCGGGACAATCTCGTGGTGATTTGAACGGTATTGCTGAAAAACTGGCGCGCCCGGCGGGACTCGAACCCACGACCTTTGGCTTCGGAGGTCAGGCCTTCCCGTCCAGTCTTTTGACGACATTATTTTTATCCCGGTCGCTAAAAAGCGAGGTAGGGATCGGGATACCCGTTTCAGGCAAGGCTAAATAACGTTATCATTAGTGATGTTTAGTTGACCCCAAACTACAAGATAACAAATCACAAACCCAGACCTTCCCACCAACGGCGCTCCCGTCAGGACTTGTCCTCGATCCCTGGAATACGAATCGAGTCGGGTCCACCGCTACGCAGCCGGGGATGAGCAGGTTGAAATGCGCTCAGTGAGGTAAGAGTGTGAGTTCACAAGTCGAAAAATCTGTTGTCGTCACGTCCGTCACCCTGCTCTCGGCGTTAGCGCTAGTGGCGACTGTGCTGTTCATGGTCGGCGCGCTCGTTGGCCTGGTCAACAGCGTTGCTCCCGATGATGGTTCGCGCAAGCAGACGGTGATGCTCGATCGCATCAAACCGGTCGCTCGCGTATCAACCGCCCTGCCCAAGCCGGCTGGCGAAGTGAAGATGACCGGTCAGGAGGTCTACAACAAGGTCTGCGCCGCCTGCCATATGGCGGGCGTGTTAGGTGCCCCCAAGGTTGGCGACAAAGCGCTCTGGCAACCCCGGTTCGCGCAGGGTCTGGATACACTGGTGAACCATGCGGTGACTGGCATTCGCGCCATGCCGGCCAAGGGCGGCGACCCCTCGTTGACGGAGACCCATATCAAAGACTCCATTATTTATATGTTGGGGGAGACCGGGATTAAGGTCGATGTAGCCGAAGCCGCACCTGCACCTGCCGCCGAAGCCGCACCTGCTGCGCCGCAATAATCCATCACTTTTTATGATTGTTACTGAAGGGCCATCCTCCGGGGTGGCCTTTCGTTTTTCAGGCAGGTTCTTATGCGCCCCGATTTTCGCTACACCGAATCGCCCCATCACGAGCGCCGTGACTGGGCAAACCTGCGGGCGCTGTTGCCCTATCTTTGGGAATATCGCGGGCGAGTGTTGTTAGCGCTCGGCTGTCTGGTGCTGGCCAAGGTGGTCAATCTCGGCATCCCACTGACGCTCAAGGGAATTGTCGATAGCCTGGACGCACAGCGGTTGGCCGTCATCGCGTTACCTACGACCTTGTTGCTGGGTTATGGCGCCTTGAAGCTGGGCAATGCGTTGTTCAGCGAACTGCGCGATGTGCTGTTTGCCCGGGTGCGCTATCGAGCCATGCGCCGGTTGACGGTGCGAACGCTGGCGCATCTGCATGATTTATCGTTGCGCTTTCACCTAGAGCGCAAAACCGGGGCGATCAGTCGTGATCTGGAACGGGGGGCACGCAGTTTAAGCACCCTGCTGAATTATCTGGCGTTCAGCATTCTGCCGGTGCTGGTGGAATTTATGCTGGCGGCGGTGTTGCTGCTCGGTCGCTACCCGCCAGTCTTTACGCTCATTGTCTTCGGCAGCGTCGTGGTCTATGTCACCTTTACTCTGGCGATCACCAACTGGCGGATGGAGCATCGCCATTTGATGAACCGGCTGGAATCGCAGGCCAATAATGAAGCCATCGACAGCCTCATCAACTACGAAACGGTGAAGTATTTCGGCAACGAGGACTGGGAATTGCGGCGCTGTGATACCACGCTGGCCGGTTGGGAGAACAGCGCGGTGCTCAGTCAAACCTCAATGTCAGCGCTGAACTTCGGTCAGGGCGCGATTATTGCGGTCGGAGTCACGCTGATTCTGTTCGCGGCCGCCGGGCAGGTGGCCGCCGGACAGTTGACCCTTGGTGATCTGGTGCTGGTGAATGCGCTGCTGCTGCAATTATTCATTCCGCTGAATTTTCTCGGTATCGTCTACCGGCAAATCAAGTATGCGCTGGCGGACATGGACGATTTGATTCGCTTGTTGGAACGCACCCCGGAAATTAGCGATGCGCCGGATGCGGTGCCGCTGCAGGTCACCCAGGGCGAATTGCGGTTTGAGAACGTGGATTTTGGTTATCAGCCGGATCGGCAAATCCTGTTCGATGTGAGTTTCACCGTACTACCAGGTCGTAAACTGGCGGTGGTCGGAGCCAGCGGTGCAGGGAAATCGACCCTCGGACGGTTATTGTTCCGGTTTTACGACGTGCAGGGCGGGCGGCTGCTCATCGACGGGCAGGATCTGCGGCAAGTGACCCAGCACAGTCTGCGGGCGGTAATTGGCATTGTTCCGCAGGACACCGTGTTGTTCAACGACACGCTGTACTACAACCTGGCCTATGCCCGACCCGACGCCAGCCGTGAAGAGATCGCCGCCGCTGCCAGGATGGCGCAATTGCATGATTTCATTGCCGCCCTGCCCGCTGGTTACGATACGGTGGTCGGCGAGCGCGGTTTGAAACTGTCGGGTGGGGAGAAGCAACGGGTCGCGATTGCCCGGGCTATTCTCAAACGCCCGCGCATCCTGATTTTCGACGAAGCCACTTCGGCGCTGGACAGTCGGTCGGAACAGGCGATTTTGCAGGCATTGCGGGCCGTGGCGACCGATCACACCACGCTGGTTATTGCCCACCGGCTTTCAACAATCATCGATGCCGACCAGATTCTGGTGCTGGACCATGGCCGGGTGCGGGAGCAGGGAACGCACCGGGAGTTGTTGCAACAGGAGGGCCTGTATGCCCAAATGTGGGCTTTGCAGCAACAGGAACAGGCGGCGCGGGAGGAAGAGCAGTTGCTGGGACTGAATTGAGGGATTATTCGCTGGACGCCAGCAATGCCCGCTCAGTCTCGCCCAGCATGACCAGCACCCCGGCGTGTTGCCGCTGCAACCAAGCCAGGCGCTCGCGGCGTTCGATGAACTCGTCATCGTCATCATCGCCGGTGAACTCCTGCAACAAGGCGGTCAGTTCCGTCACTGCCTCGTCCAGTTCATCCCGCTGATCCAGCAAATCACGCTGCTGGCGGCGCAGTTCGTGAAACATCATTTTCACCGGGTAGTTTCAAGCAGCGATTCCAACGTGATCAATTCCGCAATGGGCTGCGGACTGAGGACGAAGACCTGAAAGGGACTTCGTTGCAAATACGCGGCGGTAAAGCTGATGGAAATCGCCGAGGCGTAAATCAGCAGCGCCATCAATTGCGTCCGCCAGTTGTCCAGATGCACCAGTACAATGGTCAGCATGGTCAGCGCCCCCAGACAAGCCACCGCAAACCATTTTAACGGATCGCCATGCTTTTGACTCTGCGCCAACCGCTGATGACGAGCTGCCTGCACACGATCCACCTCCTGCAACATCAGCGTATGCACACTGGTCGGCAATCCCCGCGTCGCCGGTTCCGCCAGCACCGCCCCCAATAAGCGCCGCCAACCGTCCAAGACCGGCTGACTGGTTTGCCCATGCGCCAAGAGCGGCCATTCCACTTCAGTCGTCAAACGCGCATAGTCACGAATGGCGGCGAGAATCGGTGCCCCAATGGCTGGCGGTTGCTGCTCCGCCAAGCGGAACAGCCCGCGTAACGCTTGTGCTTCCTGCACAATGGCGGTTTGCGCCCGGTCGCGCACACTCCAGATGTCGCTGGCGAAAAAAGTGGTGTACAGCGCGAACAGGATGCCGACGACAGCGACCACTTGCGGGGAGAAATTACTGAATGAGCGGAACCAGGAGGCCAGTCGGGAAAAGCTGCTGAGCCAGAGCAGAATGCCGGCCGTCGCAAACGTGGCCAGAATGCCGAGAATCAGCAGGCTGACGTAGATCAATTCGTGGGAGAGGGTCATAAACCTGCAAGTGGGGGATACGCCCCAGGATTTCAACCCGTGAGTAGACTAAGAACCTGGCGCGGCCCCGCATTGGCCTGGGCAAGCATCGCCTGACCCGCTTGGAGGATAATTTGGCGGCGGGCGAGTTCACCTGTCTCCTGTGCGTAATCAGCATCAAGAATGCGCGATCGGGCGTCCGAAGTGGTTTCAATGTTGATGGCGTTGACATTGATCAGATGCCCGAGCCGATTCAGCCCGGCACCCATTTCACCGCGTTGCTCATTGAGGTACGTCAGCGCTAGGTCAATCTTGTCGATGACCGTGTTGGGATCAGTGGCAACATTGATACCGGAGAGTCCGAGCGCCCCAACCGTAGTGGCACCAATACTGACATTAAGACGTTCACCCGCTTTTTCACCAACTTGCAGATCAAAGGAATTCCGGGAGACGCCGGCGCTGCCCGTGTTATCGAACCCGGCGGGCCATTTCTCGGTAAAACCAGACAAGGGGTCGGAAGTATAGCCGCCAGTATCGGGAATCACTGATGTCGCAGTGCGAATCACACCACCATCTGCATCCGCGCCGCCAATTGCGCCGGTGTCTGCGTTAGTCAGGTAGCCACCATCAACCAGACTTTGTACATAACTTTTTCCCGCTGTGTCCTTGTAGGTATCCAGAAAATTAGTTGCATTGGTAAACCCGGTAGTTGCCACCAGCGCCTCATCAAAAGTCGCGCCTTTCTTGAGTTCGGTCATGATGCTTTTAATCCCGCCGCTGGTCTGCTCATGCAGGAAACGCACGGCAACATAGGCGC
>JAIFNF010000225.1 GCA_020047885.1 Gammaproteobacteria bacterium
TCGGTCTGCTCGCCCCAGATCATCGGGCTGGCGGGGGGCAAATCACAGTACCAATCATAGAACGACCCGCAGGCACCGCCGATTAAGGACAGATAACGGGAACCGGCAGCGTAGGACACCATCGACATCGCGGGAATCGGCGAGAAGCCGTAAATGCGATCCGGGCCGTATTTCTTCGCGGTATAGACATTCGCCGCGGCAATCAGCGGGTTCACTTCCTCCCACGTCGCCCGGACAAAACCGCCCAACCCGCGTTTCGTTTTATATTCGGCGGACTTCGCGGGATCTTCGACAATCGATGCCCAAGCATCCACCGGGTCTTTATGAGCGGTCAGCGCCTCCCGCCACAGCTTCATCAACCGCCCGCGCACCATCGGATATTTGACCCGATTAGCGCTGTACAGATACCAGCTATACGACGCCCCACGCTGACAACCGCGCGGCTCATGATTCGGCAAGTCATCACGGGTGCGCGGATAGTCGGTCTGCTGGGTCTCCCAGGTCACCAGCCCGTTCTTGACGTAAATCTTCCAGCTACAAGAGCCAGTGCAATTCACGCCATGGGTGGAGCGCACGATCTTGTCATGCTGCCAGCGGGCGCGGTAGGCGTCCTCCCAGCCGCGATCTTCATTCGTGACGATGCCGTGATCGCCGGAAAAGGTATCGGTGACTTTCTTGAAGAAATTCAGCCGGTCGAGAAAATGACTCATGATAATGGACCTCTTTTTTTAGCGGGTTGGCGAGTTGGCGAGTAGCGAGTAGCGATTTTCCCTACTCCCTATTCCCTACTCGCTCTCATTCAGCACGGTTTCTCTGCCCCAGTGCGGGCGTAGAACCACCAGTTAATGCCAACGTTGATGAGGTAAAACACCACCAATCCATACAGGAACGCATTGACGGAACCGGTGGCGGCGATGGACGTACCTACTAGCATTCCCCAGATGAATGGGCCGAACGCGGCCATGGCGGCGGTGAAGCCGATTACGCCGCCCGCCTGGCGCGGCTCGAAAATCATCGGCATTTGCTTGAACGTGCTGGCGTTGCCGACGCCGGTGAAGAAAAACACGCCGAGCATCAGCCCGACGAACATCGGGAACTGTTCCATCGAGGTCGGGCTGGTATAGAGAGTGACGCCCATCAGGCAAAGCAGCAGACCCACGCCCGAAATCTGGGTGACAATCGCGCCGCCGAATTTGTCGGAAATAGGGCCGCCGATCACTCGGGCGACGGAGCCAATTAAGGGGCCGTAAAAGGCATAAACCAGTGGATCAGGACCACCGGGTAACCCCCCGTAGAGTTGCTTGATTAATAATGGGAAGGTCGCGGCGAAACCGGAAAATGAACCGAAGGTCATGATGTACAGACTGGTCATCGTCCAGGTGTGCTTGTTACTGAAAATATCGAATTGTTCCCGGACATTGGCGCGCACCGGCACCGATTTCAGCATCACCCAGGCCGCAATAGCGAACACGATAATGAACGGCACATAGATCAATGCGGCGTTCTGCAACCACATCGGCTTGCTCACATCGCCTTTGGTGAAAGTTAGTGGATCGCCGGCCAGCGTTCCGAACAGGGCAAAACCGATAATCCACGGCGTTACAAACTGCACCACACTCACGCCAAAATTGCCGATACCGGCTTGAATCGCCAGTGCCGTCCCTTGCAGTCGTTTCGGGAAAAACAGGCTCGTTGAAGGCATAAAGGAACTGAAATTACCGCCACCCAGACCCGCTAAAAACGAGAGTGTCAACAAAATCCAATACGGCGTGGTCGGATCTTGAATCGCGTAGAACCAGCCCAGCGCTGGAATTAACAGCGACAGGGTGGAGAAGGCGACGACATGGCGGGTGCCGTAAATAGGGATGAGGAACGTGTGGATGAATTCGGTCGCCGAGAGTTTAAAGCCGACGTTGGGCAGGCGCACCACGAGGGCGCTGACCACGAACCAGACGATAAACGCCATCATCAGGTTCAATGTCGTAATCGTCAGGGTTTTCCAGGCCAGACTTTTGCCGGTTTTTTCCCAGAACGCCGGGTCTTCCGGAGTCCAGGCGCTCAACCAAGTGCGGGGATTGTGTTCGGTCATGGATTGATGCTCCAGTCGTGATGTACGGAATTTATCGGATTCGGCTAATCCCCCCGTCTCGTCCTCTTTTTGCAAAGAGGACGTAGGGGAATTTCTCAACACGCCACCTCTGCACCCTTGCGGAAATACCAGCGCCAGGTCACCCCTACGCAACTTAGGTAAAACAGGCTGAAGAAGAACAGCGCACCCTGCGGACTGCCAGTCAATTCAATCGAAGCGCCATAAGCCATGGGAATGAAGAACCCGCCTAAAGCGGCCACAGCAGCGCTTAAACCCATAGCCGCGGCAGCTTTGGTCACGCCCTCGCGCCGTGCCTGCTCTAGCGCTGCGACATCATGCTGATCCGTCACCCGGCGTTCACACACGGTGCGGAAGATGATGGGAATCATGCGGAAGGTGGAGCCGTTGCCAATACCGGCGGCGAGGAACAACACCAAAAACATCGCGACAAAACCGATGACATTACCGCCGTCGTTTGCGCTGGGCAGGAACGCGACCGCTGCCAGCGTCGCCAGTGCCATAATGATGAAGATCGTGAAAGTGATGATCGCGCCGCCCAAGCGGTCGGCCAGCCAACCGCCGATGGGTCGCACAAAGGCGGCCAGCAGCGGGCCGATAAAGGCGAACTGGAAGGCGTCCACACCAGGAAAGATCGTGTTGACTAACATGGGGAAGCCGGCGGCCAGGCCGATGAAAGAACCGAAAGTGCCGATGTACAGCCAGCTCATCAACCACTGATGCTTGTGCTGGAAAATCGCCGCCTGTTCGGCAAAACCGGCCTTGACGCTGGCAATGTTGTCCATGCCGAAATACGCAGCGATGGCCGAGAGTACGATAAAAGGAGTCCAGATAAACCCAGCGTTTTGCACCCAGATCTGCGTCGTGGCGGTTCCGTCCAGATGGCTTTGCGCATCACCGCCCAGCACCAGCAACGCTCCGCCGTAAATGGCGATTGGCGCAATCAGTTGTGCCAGACCCACGCCCAGGTTGCCAATACCGGCGTTCAACCCCAGCGCCGTACCCTGTAAACGCTGGGGATAGAAGAAGCTGATATTAGCCATGCTGGAGGAGAAATTGCCGCCACCCAGTCCGCAGAGCAGGGCAATCGCCACAAACACTGCGTACTGGGTATGGGGGTTCTGCACCGCCACGCCAATCCACAACGTGGGCAACAGCAGCAGCGTTGTACTGAATACCGTCCAGTTGCGCCCGCCGAAGATCGGCACCACGAAGGAGAACAGCAGGCGAAACAAGGCTCCGGACAAACCAGGCAATGCCGCCAGCCAGAACAGTTGATGGGCAGTGAAC
Source organism: Gammaproteobacteria bacterium (assembly GCA_020047885.1). Next base: position 3,398 of record JAIFNF010000225.1, read on the forward strand.
TCAAAGCCGATATGTGGCAATTCGACGACAATCACGCTCCACACGACCCAGACCGCGAAGGCCAGCAGCAACGCCGGCATCGACAGCCACAAATTGCGGTTGGCGATGCGCCGCCCGGTCTTCTCCCAGAACGCTTCATCATCCGGCCGCCAGTCGACCAGCCGATGTCGGCGCGGACGAACGTGTTCAATGAGTTGCGCCTGCTCCAGTTCGGCGCGGACGTCGGCATGACGCTCCAGAATCGTCGCACGCTCCTCCCGCTCCGCCAGCCAAGTCCACAGCATGGTGGCTGCCAACACGACGAACATGATCATGTAGGCGCTGCTACGCACCCCCATCGCGTCCGCAGCGACGCCAAACACAATCGGCATGGTGAAACCGCCCAAACCGCCAATTACACCCACCAGCCCACCGACTGACCCCATGCTGTTCGGGTAATAATCGGCCAGACAGCGGTAGACGCTGGCCTTACCGATGCCTTGGGCGATGCCGACCACGAACACCAGCACGGTAAAGGAGATGACGCCCAGTCCCACATTTAGCGATACATCTCCGCGTAAGGTATGCACGGTCATGGTGGTCTGCGGGTAGCAGAGGAAAAACAAGCCGATCAGCGAAATCCAGAACACCCACCAAGTGGTCTGGCTGCCGCCGTAACGGTCGGAAATCCAGCCGCCCAAGGCGCGGATGACTCCGGAAGGCAGGGTGAATAACAGGGTGACGAAAGAGGCGGTTTTTAAATCGAGGCCATATTCCCCGACATAATATTTGGGCAGCCACAGCGCCAGCGCCACGAAGCCGCCGAAGACAAAGTAATAGGCCAGCCCGAACCGCCACACCCGCAGATCCATTAAGGGCGTCAACTGCTGACCCAGGGTAAGTTGAATGCCGGATTTTTTACGCGCTTCGGTCTTGGGATCGGGATAGGTCAATAACCAGAACAAGACGGCCATGGCCAGCATGGCGATGGAATAGACTTGCGGCACCATCCGCCAGCCGTAAGCAACTACCAAGAGCGGTGCCACCAGATTGGTGATGGCGGCTCCGGCGTTGCCCGCCCCAAAGATGCCCATCGCTGTGCCCTGCCGTTCCTTGCTAAACCAGGCCGAGGTGTAGGCGATGCCGGTGGCGAATGAACCGCCGGCCAATCCCACGAACAGGCCGAGCGTGAGGTATTGCCAGTATTGGGTAGCGAACGCCAGACCATAAATCGGAATGGCGACGATGATCATCTGGACAAAAAATACAATGCGCCCGCCGAAGCGATCGGTGAGAATCCCGAGCGGCAGGCGAACGAGTGAACCGGTGAGAATCGGCGTTGCAACGAGTAGGCCGAATTCGGTTTCGCTAAGATTCAGTTCTGCTTTAATGCGGATGCCAAGAATGGAGAACATGGTCCACACGGCGAAATTCACCGCGAAGGCCAGGGTATTCATGGTCAGCACCGAGATCTGTTTGTACTGAAGCGTCGTAGCCATCTTGAACCTCTTTTATTATGCTGCACCTGCGATAGTACACGGCTTTCAACGCTCAATTCTTGAGTACGGCTGTAGGTTTTATCTAAGAAATGACCGCGATAGTCACTAAAATACCTCTTTGGAGGTAGAGGGGTATTTCAAATACAACCCATTGATATTAAATTATATTAATAGAGTTGAACCCGTAGATTTAGCGACTGGGAGCAGATGTGGCATACCTCTGAAGAGGTAATACAAAAAACCCAGATAATATGAGGGTAATGCCGGCATGATGCGTGACGATCAAACCGCGGTAACTGGCCTGATTCTGGCGGGTGGGCGCGCTGAGCGGATGGGTGGACAAGATAAAGGACTGTTGCTGCTGGCCGGCGAGCCGCTGATTGCACACAGCATTCGCCGCTTGCGGCCACAGGTTGCGGCGTTGTTGATCAGCGCTAATCGCCATCATGCTGTTTACCAGACATTCGGCTTCCCGGTCGTAGGCGACGATCCCGAGTTGCGGTTTCGGGGGCCACTGGCCGGGATACTCGCGGCGATGGCGGTCGCGGAGACGCCGTACATATTGACTGCGCCCTGCGATGTGCCGCTATTGCCGCTGGATTACGCGCAGCGGATGTGCATGGCGCTGGAGCGGGAAAGCGTAGCGGTCAGCGTGGCGTTCGGCGAAGGATGCTGGCAACCTGTGTTTGCTCTATTGCCGGTGACTTTACGCGATGATTTGGCCGATTGGTTAGTGACGGGTCAAAGTGGCGTTGGTCGCTGGCTGCAACGGCATCAGCCCGTGCGCGTGGTGTTCCCGGACCGGCAGACGCTGTTCAGGAATCTCAATACGCCCGAGGATCTGGCGCAACTGGAGGCAGATCTCAGTTCCCCCTTTAACGAAAGGAAGGCCAAGGGGAAATTTTGACGGGTTGCCGACGGGAAATTCCGCTGGGACCCATCGCTCTTCCACGACTGTGTTGTGCTTCATCAACCGTTTGTCAATCAGCGCGTTGCAAACGAACTTGCTCCCGATGGCTGAAATGACGCCCCTAACCACGCTGAGTCAGTACTATGCACCTTTCTGACCCTGCCAACATCGCCGACCGTCTGCTCACTTTGCAGGAAGCGATCACTATCGCGCTGCAATCCATTCAGCCGATTGCTGAAATGGAGTCAGTTCCTTTGCTTCGCGCTGAGGGACGGGTGCTGGCCGTGCATTGGGCCGACCTGTCGCCTGACGCGGTATACTTAACCGCGCCAGAGATTTCGATTTTTTCTACCCAAAATCTGATAAATTGACGGTTCCTTGAAACCCCGGATGGAGGGAACAACGGCCCATGGTCAAGTTGGAGTTCACTGCAGAAGAACGGCAATGTCTTCACTACGAACGCTACCATCACCCGCATCCCCGGGTGCAGCGCAAAATGGAAGCCTTGTGGTTAAAGAGTCACGGGATCGCGCATCGTGAAATTAG
>JAIFNF010000178.1 GCA_020047885.1 Gammaproteobacteria bacterium
ATGCTGGAAATGTTCAAGAGCAGCAAAGGCCAGGAGAAGTAAGTCATGGGTTATCTGATTGAAACGGTCTATTTCCTGACGGCCGCGGTGTTCATTCTCGGCCTGAAGCGGATGTCGCATCCGACCACCGCCCGCAGCGGCATTGTCTGGGCGGGCTATGGCATGGTGCTGGCCACGCTGGTCAGCTTCGTTCACCCGCAGATTACCGCGCACATTATTCCGACCAACTATGTGCTGATGGTGGTCGCCATTGCCATTGGTGGCGCGATTGCCTGGTACGGTGCCAAGAAGGTGCCGATGACCGCTATGCCGCAAATGATTGCCATTTACAACGGCATGGGCGGCGGCGCTGCGGCAGCGATTGCTGCGGTGGAATTGCTTAAAGATCATGGCAATAAACTGCCCGAGCCCCACATCCTGATCATGGCGGTGGCCGGTGCGTTGATTGGCGCGGTGGCCTTCTCCGGTTCAGTGGTCGCCTTCGGCAAGTTGCAAGAACTCAAGTTCTTCAAGGATGACGCCAAGTTCCGTTTCGAGGGGCAACAGAAGATCAATGCGGCGATTTTCGGCTCAGCAGTGGTGCTAGGATTGGTGATCGCACTAGGGCATGTGTTTGGTGGCCCAGTGATTACCGTGTTCTTCCTGCTGGCGCTGGCGTTCGGTGCGATGATGGCGCTACCTATCGGCGGTGCCGATATGCCGGTGGTCATTTCGCTGTTCAACGCCTTCACCGGTTTGGCGGTCGCGCTGGAAGGCTTTGTGCTGGGCAACTCGGCGATGATCATTGCCGGCATCATCGTCGGCTCGTCGGGTACGTTATTGACCTTGATGATGGCCAAGGCGATGAATCGCTCGGTGGCTAACGTGCTGTTCAGCAACTGGGCGGCACTGGGCAGTGGCGAGGCGCAGGAAGTCACCGGCAGCCTCAAGCCGATGGAACCGTCGGATGCCGCTATTCAGATGGCGTATGCGAGCAAGGTCATTATCGTGCCCGGTTACGGCATGGCGGTGGCCCAGGCGCAACACAAGATCTGGGAAATGTGCAAGCTGCTCATGGAGCGTGATGTGGTGGTCAAGTTCGCCATTCACCCGGTGGCGGGGCGGATGCCTGGGCACATGAACGTGCTGCTGGCGGAAGCGGGCGTGCCTTACGATCTGATCTTCGACATGGACGAGATCAACGAAGAGTTCTCCACCGCGGACGTGGCGCTGGTGATCGGCGCTAACGACGTGGTCAATCCGGCGGCGCGCACCGACAAATCCAGCCCGATCTACGGGATGCCGATTCTGAACGTGGATCACGCCAAGAACGTGCAGGTGATCAAGCGCGGCAAGGGCGTGGGCTTCGCAGGGATCGAGAACGCACTGTTCTTTGCTGATAACACCCGGATGGTTTACGGCGACGCGCAGAAGGTGGCCGCCGGGATGATCCAGGGGATTAAAGACCTCGGCTAATTCCACTGTCGTTTTTGCAGTAAGTAAATAAGGCGGCCTGCGGGCCGCCTTATTGTTGGCGCGTAAAATTTCCCCTCCTTGGATAAGGAGGGGTGGCGACGAAGTCGACGGGGTGGTTTGACGCAGCCGCTCCATGCCTCAGACCGGTGGCTCGATCCCCATTTCCCGCAAGCGCACCAAAAGCTGTGCAATCTGCTGTTCAGCCTGGATAGCGCGTTGACGTTCCTGCACGGCCTGCTGCTCGGCGGTCATGGCGCGTTGGCGTTCCTGCACGGCCTGTTGCTCGGCGGTCATGGCACGTTGGCGTTCCTGCACAGCCTGCTGCTCAGCGGTCATGGCGCGTTGGCATTCCTGTTCGAGACTTTGCCGCTCTTGCCCGGTCTGCTCCACCCGTGTGGCAAGCAATCGCCCAGTCTTATCAGCCCAGCGCAACCACAACGCCTGCGTGTCCTCATACTCACCCTGCCACAGGGTCAGACTCAGCCCCACCTCCTTGAACCACCCGCCGACCTGTTCCAGATAACGCTGACCCGCGAGTTGGTAGATGCGCAGCACCCGATCCGACAGTTGTCGCCAGGGGTCAAAAATGACGTAGTACGGAACCCGAGCCACCGCGTATTTACGCAGTTTTTCGCTATCTTCCCCGCCCTCCCGGTTAGAGACAACTTCGATGGCCACTGTCGGCGGTTTACCGCCCTGTTTCCAGACAAAATACGAGCGATTAGCCTTCTGGCTCAGGTCGAGACCTGGGCCGGGCACATCCAGCGCCAGCATCATGTCAGGCACCAACGGCGGTTCACGCAGGGCGTAAAACAGCCCGACATTGGCCAGAGCCAGGAAACGGCGATGTCCTGGCGTGCATTCGGCGGGTCCCGACCACGCGCCATATAGCGGTTCGGTCAGCAGACGTTGCTGTTTTTCCGAGAGAATATTGTCCACAGGCGTATCATCCTCGGTGACTAGCTGTTCCATTTCACGCTCGACGTCAGCACCGATTTCCGCCAGTTCCTGTTCCCACGGGGGCAACCGCCGGGTTTCGACGGGATGGGGCATTGCGTTCATGATAGGGGGATCCTTTGCGACAGAGTTTCACAACCAGTTTAGCGGTTTTGAGGAATCCGCAGGCATTCGGTTTTACCCGCCGGGCGATTTCAGGCTAACATGCGCCTGTCCACCGCATTGGGATACTCTCGCATGGCCAAACGCACTCCTTTATATGACCGCCATCTCGCCCTGGGCGCGAAGATGGTGGATTTCGGCGGCTGGGATATGCCGTTGCACTATGGTTCGCAACTCCAAGAACATCATCAGGTCCGCAACGCCGCTGGTCTCTTCGATGTGTCCCACATGACCATTGTGGACTTCCCCGACCCAGTGCCGACCCGCCTCTTCCTGCGGTATCTGTTGGCTAACGATGTCGCCCGGCTGTACCCCGGCAAGGCGCTCTATACCTGTTTGCTGAATGAAGCGGGCGGAGTGATTGACGATCTGATCGTTTACGACCGGGGGGAGAGCGGCTACCGGTTAGTGCTGAACGCCGCCACTCGTGACAAAGATTTAGCCTGGATCGCGCCCATCGCCACGCGCTTCAACGTGCCCTGGCAGGAGCGCGACGATCTGGCCATGCTGGCGGTGCAGGGGCCGGAGGCGCTGGCCAAACTGGACGCCGTACTGGATGCCGATACCGCCGCGGCCGTGCGCGCCAGTCAACGCTTTCACGCGGTGGAAAGCCACGGTCTGTTCATCGCCCGCACCGGCTACACCGGCGAGGATGGCGTGGAAATCCTGCCGCCGGTGGCTGAAGCGCCGGCTCTGTGGGATCGGCTACTGGCAGCGGGTGTAGCCCCTTGCGGACTGGGCGCTCGCGATACCCTGCGTCTGGAAGCCGGGATGAATCTGTATGGCAATGACATGGACGAAACGACCACACCACTGGTGTCCGGGCTGGGCTGGACGGTCGCCTGGCCACCGGCGGATCGTGACTTTATCGGTCGCGCTGCCCTGGAACAGCAACGGGCAGCAGGCGTTCCACACACCTTGATCGGCCTGGTGCTGGAAGATCGCGGCGTCTTGCGCAGCCATCAGACTGTTTATGATGGCGACCGTGACATCGGCGTGACCACCAGTGGCGCGTTCTCGCCGACCCTGAATCGGGGTATCGCCCTGGCCCGCGTTTCTGTCGACGTCGGCGACCGTTGTCAGGTCGACGTGCGCGGCAAGCACCTGCCGGCCCGGGTGGTTAAACCGCCCTTTGTCACCCGATAATTAACCTCTCCTCCAACCGTATCGTTCCGCTTGAAACTTGATTGAGGAACCGACTCATGAGCAGCACTATCCCGACTGATTTACGCTATACCGAAACCCACGAATGGGCGCTTCTCCAAGAGGAGGGCATCGTTACCGTGGGCATTACCGATCACGCCCAGCATTTGCTCGGCGATCTGGTGTTTGTCGAACTTCCGGAAGTAGGCCGAGTGGTCACCGCTGCCGAAAGCTGTGCCGTCGTCGAGTCGGTCAAGGCGGCTTCGGATATTTTTAGTCCGGTGGACGGCGCAGTCGTCGAGGTCAACGAACTGCTGACGGATAATCCGGAACTGATCAATGAAGACCCTTATGGCGAAGGCTGGATCATGCGCATCAAGACCAGCGCCATGCTCGACGGATTACTGGACGCTGCCGCCTATGAAGCGATAGCTGTCGACGAGGATGAAGACGAAGCCGGTTCACTGACCAGTTCCAAACTGGCCGGTTAGGCGGGTTCCGTTATGTCGTTTATTCCCCATACCCCGGACGATGTCCGGACCATGCTGGATGCCATCGGTGTCCCGACGTTAGACGCCTTGTTCGATGAAATTCCACCCGCGCTGCGGGTCAGTGATTTACCGGCGCTGCCCGAGGGGTTCAGTGAAGCGGCGATCAGCCGCTTGATGACCGAACGGGCGGCAGAACCACAGCCGCTGTGCTTCCTTGGCGCGGGCGCTTATGAACACCACATTCCGGCGGCAGTCTGGGAGATCGCCGGACGCGGGGAGTTCTACAGCGCCTACACGCCCTATCAGCCGGAAGCCAGTCAGGGCACGCTGCAAGTGACTGACCGGGATGGCGGTGTCCAATGCTTCGCTGTATGACGGCGCATCGGCGTTGGCCGAAGCGCTGCTGATGGCGGTGCGCGCCCACCGCAAATCCAAATCAAAGCGGGTGCTGATGCCCCGCACTCTGCATCCGTTCTATCGCCGGACGGCTCAGGCGATTGTCCATAATCAGGACATTGAGTTGGTGGAACTGCCCTACGATCCAGCGGGGGGGCATACGCCGGTCGGGGCGCTGGCTCCATACACCGGACAGGACATCGCGGCGCTAGTCATCCCGCAGCCAAACTTTTTCGGGGTGCTGGAGGAGGTGGATACGCTGACCGACTGGGCGCATCAGCAGAATGTGCTGGCGGTCGCGGTGGTCAATCCAACGGCGCTGGCGATTCTCAAACCGCCCGGTGCCTGGGGCGCAACCGGCGCGGATATTGTGTGTGGCGAGGGTCAACCGCTGGGCGCGCCACTGGCTTCGGGCGGTCCCTATTT
>JAIFNF010000331.1 GCA_020047885.1 Gammaproteobacteria bacterium
ATGAACAACTCTTCGCGCCTCGGCGTCCAGGGTTCGGAAGATCTAGGCGGCGGACTAAGCGCCATTTACCAGTATGAGTTTGGGGTGGATCTGACTGAGGGTGGCAGCTTTGAAGGAAACCGACCCAAGTTCGTGGGTCTCAAGGGCGGCTTCGGCACGGTGTCGCTGGGTACCCAGGAAACGCCGTACTACCACGTCGTTGGGATCATCGATATCTTCAATACCGACCGGTCGTTGGGTGGCAGCGCTTTTCTGGGCGGCTCGTTTAACGGCTTCCAGCTCACTGATAACCCGGATGAACGTTTCGGTGAAGGTGCCCTGTTCCGGCTTGATAACAGCCTGTATTACACCACCCCTGACTTTAGCGGTTTCACTGGCGAACTCATGCTGGTCATGAATGGTAACGAGAATGATAACGCGGGCTATTCGAATAGCGTTGATCTCTGGAATATCGCCGCCAAGTACAGCAACGGTCCCTTCTTCGCAGGTGCTAGCTATATCAAGCTTGAAGGCCGCGACAACGTCTTTTTAGGTCAGCTTGAGGATGGTACCAATGTGGATCTGGATCTGGATCTGGATCAATGGAATATCGGTCTGGGTTATTCAGCAGGTCCATTCAGCGTCGGCTTTATCTACGAACAGGGTACGCTGAACGAGTTTAGTCTGTTTAGTAATGTTAAGTACAATGGCGTTCGCTTGTTTGACGGCGATGACGCCAGTAACTGGTACCTGACGGGCGAATATAAATTTGGCAACAACACCATCCGCGGTGCTTATGGACAGCTTGATACCGGATTCAACCTTTCAGATTTCGATGACACGATCGACAATTACTTGGTGGGCTACCAGTATGACTTCAGTCGGCGCACCCGGGTCTGGGTCGAGTACATTGGCCGTAGTAATGACAGCTTCCCGGATGGCGATCAGAATGCGATTTCCATCGGTACCCGCGTTGACTTCTAAGCCTGGATCACAGGCGTAAGGGCGGACGGGCGCAGCCTTCGGGCAGCGCCCGTTTTTTTATGCAGCCATATTCACCATCACGGTGCGCAGATGGCACACTGATAGATCCAAACAGGCGGAATTCAGTCGACAAGTGGTTATTTTTAAAAAGTGTGTGAGGACAAGATGAACATTACGCTGGTGGTTGATGAGAATATAGTGGAACAAGCGCGTAAGGCGGCCCGGGCGATGGGTAAAAGTCTCAACCAAGTAGTGCGCGACTACCTGGAACAGTTAGCCAGCGCTGATCAGAATCAGCTTCAGGTCGAAAGGTTCGTTGAATCTGCTCAGAACAGCCCTGGACGGCTGGACGGTTGGCGGTTTAATCGGGATGAATTGCATGACCGTTCATAGCTTCATTGACACGAATGTTTTGGTTTACGCAGATGCTGCTGACGAACCTGTAAAACAGGCACAAGCCATTGCGATCATCCGGGAACACCGACTGGCGCGCACCGGCGTCGTGTCTACGCAGGTTCTACAGGAATTTGCTGCTACCGCTATTCGCAAGCTGGGATTGCCCCCCGAACTGATTCGTGAGCATCTAGGGTTTTACAGCGGCTTTGAGGTGATCAACGCTTCCGTTCCCTTGATCATGATGGCGTTTGATCTGCGGATCATTTACTTATTGTCGTTTTGGGACGCGATGATTGTTCAGGCGGCGCGTGAAGCGTCCTGTACGGTACTGCTATCGGAAGACCTGCAAACCAACGCCACGATTTCTGGAGTGCGCATCGTTAATCCTTTTTTATAGAACGCATCCTCATTTAACGCTCCATAACTTTTACGCCATCCACCGTTCCCAACAACAGCACATCCGCTGGTCGTTGCGCAAACAGCCCGACGGTCACGATGCCCGGAATGTTATTCCATTCCGCCTCCAGTCGGGTCGGTTCCAGGATGTGCAGGTTATACACATCCAGAATCAGGTTGCCGTTGTCGGTGATGAAATTTTCCCGCAGCACCGGCTGACCGCCACGCTTCAACAACTCGCGCCCGACATAACTGCGTGCCATGGGAATCACCTCAACGGGCAGGGGAAAGGCTCCCAGCACGTCAACCAGCTTGGACTGATCGGCAATACAGACAAATTTTTCGCTGGCGGCAGCAACAATTTTCTCGCGGGTCAACGCCCCGCCGCCACCCTTGATCATGCGCAAATGACGATCCACTTCATCCGCACCATCGACGTATAAGGGCAAGGGTCCGGCAGCATTCAAATCCAGCACCGGAATTCGGCACGCCTTCAACCGCTCGGTGGTCATCGCCGAACTCGACACCGCCCCTTCAATCGGGTATTTGATCCGCGCCAGGGCGTCAATAAAATAGTTGACCGTTGAACCGGTACCAACACCGATTACGGTATTCTCTTCCACATACTGCATAGCGGCTTCGGCGGCGCGTTTTTTCATTTCATCGCTAGACATGGCGGTATTTTCCTCTGGGTCTTTCAACACATTATGCACGATTACATCAAAAAAATTCTCACGGCCCGCGTCTACGACGTCGCTATTGAATCGCCACTGGACGTCATGCCCCGTCTGTCGCGGCGCTTGCATAACCGGGTACTGCTGAAACGCGAAGATTTGCAGCCGGTGTTCTCCTTCAAGCTGCGCGGCGCTTACAACAAAATGGCCGGTCTGGCACCCGACGTGCTAGAAAAAGGCGTGATTTGTGCTTCCGCCGGTAATCATGCCCAGGGCGTCGCCTTAGCCGCTCAGAAACTCGGCGTCAAGGCGACCATCGTCATGCCACGCACCACCCCGGCGATTAAAATTCAGGCGGTGCGCGACCGGGGCGGCAAAACCGTACTGTTCGGCGATACCTACGATGAAGCCTACCAACACGCCCGGCAACTGGAAGTTGAAAAAGGTCTGACCTTCATTCATCCCTACGACGACCCCGATGTGATTGCGGGCAATGGCACCATCGGTATGGAAATCCTGCGCCAGCATCCCGATCCGATTGAGGCAATTTTCATCGCAGTCGGCGGCGGCGGCTTGATCACTGGGGTGGCGACCTACATCAAGTTTCTGCGTCCGGACATTAAAATTATCGGCGTAGAACCCGAAGATGCCGCATCGATGTATGAAGCACTGAAACAGGGTCATCGCGTAACGCTGGATCAGGTGGGCTTGTTCGCTGATGGCGTCGCGGTCAGGCAGGTGGGTGAAGAGACCTTTCGCCTGGCACAACAAAGCGTGGATGACGTCATTCTCGTGTCCACAGATGAAATTTGCGCCGCTATCAAGGACATTTTCGACGACACCCGCTCGATTGCCGAACCGGCTGGAGCGCTGGGCATTGCCGGACTGAAGAAGTATGTGGAACGCACCGGAGGAACCGGGGCACAACTCATCGCCCTCAACTGCGGCGCGAACATCAACTTTGACCGGTTGCGGCATGTCGCTGAACGGGCTGAACTGGGCGAACGGCGTGAGGCACTGCTGGCAGTGACGATCCCGGAACAGCCGGGCAGTTTCCGCAAGTTCTGCCAAACCATCGGCAAACGCGCCATCACCGAGTTCAATTACCGTTATGCCGATTCCCGACAGGCGCAGGTGTTCGCCGGCATCCAACTCGGCGAGGGCGAGGAGGAAAAGACCCGCATTATCGAGGCGTTACGGGAGCACGGCTATCCGGTCATCGACATGAGCGATAACGAAATGGCCAAGCTGCATGTGCGCTATATGGTGGGTGGCCCCGCCCCCGGCCTTCACGATGAAATACTCTACCGGTTCCAGTTCCCGGAACGACCCGGCGCCCTGCTGAAATTTCTGACCGGCATGGCGCATGACTGGAATATTAGCCTGTTCCACTACCGCAACCACGGTTCGGATTACGGACGGGTGCTGGTCGGCATCCAGGTACCGGAGACCGAACGCCCCCAGTTTTTGCGCTACCTCCATGAACTTGGCTATCCCTGCTGCGCCGAGACTGACAATCCGGCCTATCGGCTCTTTCTGGATGCAAGCCGTTAGCGGCTATAGCGATCCTGAATGAGTTGTGGAATCGCCGCCTCGAACCACCCCGGCGCTGACGCGCCACCCCGGCGCTGACGCGCCACCCCTCCTTACCCAAGGAGGGGATTTTCCATAACTGGCATAGGACTGCTATATACGAAAACTTGGAGCGCGATTTCCGTCACCACGGCATCCAGCGGCACATCCCACGGTTGCCGAACCAGCCGCTCCACCTGCTGGAATTCGTAAGCGAACCCGACCAGCCGGGGGCGGTGACTCTGCCAGTTCGGATCGCGCAGAAAGGTGAAACTGCGGTCATAAAATCCGCCACCCATACCCAAGCGTGTCCCGGTTGCATCAAAAGCCACCAGCGGCGTTAGCACTAAATCAAGGGCTGAGGGCGGCAGATAGTCGGCGGGAGACACGTCCGGTTCGGGAATCTGGAAGCGATTGCGGCGCATCGTGACGCCCGGTTGCCAAGGCGCAAATTGCAGCACATCGCCAGCCAGAATCGGGAGATAAACCGCTTTTCCCTGGATCCAGGCGTGTTCCAGCACCGGCGCAGGATCCAGTTCGCCAAAACATCCCCAGTAACCCGCGATGCTGGCGGCTTCGGCAAACCAGGCGCTTTCCGCCAACCGTTCAGCCGCCGCCCGCACCGCCGCTTGCCGTTCAGCAACCGATAGATGAAGGCGCTGGGTGCGTAAGCGTTGACGAAGATCGTCGGAAAATGAAGATTGTGGATTCATGGAAAAAAAGAAAGCGATGCCAAAGCATCGCTTGAATGAAGAGGGGGCGCCCTCCGCCTGTGCCGTCTCGGACCTTGCCCTTGAACCGAGTGGTTCAAGTGGGGAGCAGAGGGGCGTATCAGGCTTCCCCGGGTATAATCAATTAGGATCAAGGGGTTACCCAGCCCACTACTCGAACACTGCAGAGAACGCCCGAACTAAAATCGATTGAACACGAAAGATTATACTCTACTTGATGCGGCCCGGTTAAAGAACCGCGTCAATTTTCTGCAATAAATCCCGTGCTTGATGGCCGATGGCGGCATCCATTTCGGCAGTCTCGCGTTGCTGGCGCAACAACTCATGGCTGAGATTCAAGGCCGCCATAATCGCCACCGCTTCCAGGCTCAGGTGCTTGCTGCGCTCACGAATCGCCTCCATCCGTTCATTCAGCGACTGTGAGGCTTCCAGCAGTTCATCGCGCTCGGCCGGCTGACAGACAAACCGGTATTCATAACCGATCAACTGCACGTTGACGCTGTGCGTCTCGTTGCTCATGAAGTTTGCTCCAGATCTCTGAGCCGCACGACCATCGCGTCGATGCGGGTGCGGAACTGTTCATTTTTCTCGCGCAGGGCATCGTGCTCGACTTGCAAGGTTGCGGTCTGCTCGCGCAACTCCCGGTTTTCCACCGCCTGTTGTGCACAGCGCTTCACCAGGTGTTCGACCCGTTCAGCGAGCAGAGCCAAATCAGCCACGGCAGATGACGACGGTGCAGCGTTTTCGTTGGTGTTTTTATGATCCATGGAAATACTATAGAACCTTCATTCTGATCGGGTCAAATTCAGAGGCATTTTTTTGGGGCTTCATGCGTGGCAATGTTAGGATCAATGCCCTTGACCGGTTCCGGTTGGCCAGCGCTGGAGTGTTCCATTATGTCAGATGATTCACCACTCTTCGACCAGTTAAGCCAACTGCTCGATCCGATCGATCCGGCGGAATTGCACGGGTTATTATGCGGCATCCTCTGCTTCGACGCCCATTTAGACTGTGACCGCTGGCTACACTACGCCCAGGAGGCTTTGACCGATGGCAGTGCATGGTCGGAATCGGTGGGCAACCTGTTGGCGAAAGTGCTGGAATTGGGGGCAGCCCAGATGAACTCGCCCGACTGGTCCGTGAAGCTCTTGCTGCCCGATGATGATGCGCCCCTACGGCAGCGGGTGAATGCGCTGGGCCACTGGTGTCACGGCCTGCTGTACGGTCTCGGCATGAGTCAGCCGGAGCAACACGGCGCTTTATCCAAAGAAAGCTGGGAATTTCTGGATGATGTCACCGATATTGCCCAGATCGGTTTCGACACGGACGCCACTGGCGAAAGCGATGAGGCGGCTTTTGTGGAGGTCGTCGAATACTTACGGGTGGGTCTGCTAATGATCCAGCAGGATATCCAACAATCCACCGCACCCTCGCCAACCCGTTTGCACTAAACCAGGAACTCATGCCGATGTTCGCTCGCGCCATTCCCCCCGAAGTTTTCGCCCGCCGTCGCCGTGCATTAATGGAACAGATGGGGCCGAATTCCGTCGCCCTGTTGGCGGCCGCCCCGGAAACGCCCCGTAATCGGGATGTTCACTACCCCTACCGTCAGGACAGCGATTTTTACTACCTGACTGGCTTCCCGGAACCGGACGCCATCGCGGCGCTAATTCCCGGTGCTGAGCAGGAATTCCTGCTGTTTTGTCGCGACCGTGATCCACGAATGGAAATCTGGCATGGCCGCCGCGCCGGTCCACAAGGTGCGAAGGAACGTTATGGCGCCGATCATGCCCATCCCATCGCGGAGATTGATCATATTCTGTTGCCGCTCCTGGAGAATCGCGAGCGGATTTTCTACCCCATCGGTTATCGCCCGGACTTTGATGCGAAAGTGCTGGGTTGGCTCAATCAAACCCGCGCCAAAGCCCGCACTGGCGTACAAGCCCCGGCGATTTTTATCGCTTTGGAGCATTTATTACATCCGATGCGGCGTTGCAAAGACGCTGAGGAAATCGCGGTGATGCGTGAATCGGCGCGTATTGCCTGCCAGGCACACTGTCAAGCGATGCAGGTTTGTCAGCCCGGCATGATGGAATACGAGATTGAAGCGGAGTTTTTTCACACGTTCCTGCGTAACGGCGCAGGCTGGTCTTATCCAGCGATAGTCGCGGGCGGCGATAACAGTTGCATCCTGCATTACACTGAGAACAACGCTCAATTGCGGGACGGCGATATATTATTGATCGACGCGGGTGCGGAATTGGACGGCTATGCTTCCGATATTACCCGCACATTCCCGATCAATGGCTGCTTTTCCGGGGAACAGCGCATTATTTATGAACTGGTGCTAGCGGCGCAGAAAGCCGCGATTGACAAGGTTCGGCTCGGCTGCCATTTCAACGAACCGCACGATGCGGCAGTTCGCGTCCTGACTGAGGGTTTAGTCGCACTGGGTTTGCTACACGGTGATGTAGACGCGGTGATTAAAGCAGAAAGGTATAAGCCGTTCTATATGCACCGCACGGGTCATTGGCTGGGCATGGATGTGCATGATGTAGGCAGTTATAAAACCGGCGAAGAGTGGCAGGTGTTTGAACCGGGCATGGTGATAACGGTTGAACCCGGCCTTTACTTTCCAGCGGGCAGTCAAATTGTTGATGAATGCTGGGCGCAACTGGGTATTCATCTGGAAACTGATCTGGATGAACGCTGGCAACGGATTGGCGTCCGCATTGAGGACGACGTGCTGGTGACCGACGGGGAACCGGAAGTGCTGACTGCCGCCGCGCCCAAAACCATCGATGACATTGAGGCGCTGATGAGAAGATAGGGATTGATCTGATCAATGCTGTTAATCCCGTGTCGCTGTAGGGTAAAAACAGGATATAATTATAAAGTGTGGACAAGTTAAATGATCCTGTCGCTGTCGTGTCGAAATGGCGGTTTTTACCGGGAGTGCTAAACAATGGCGGAACCACAGAAAGAGTCGGACTGGGCGATTGAAAATGACTGGAGTGAGGAAGATCAGCGCCAGTACGAGCGCTATAGCACTCATTTCTATTTGTGCGTCTATGACCGGCGCGATGAACGCCTGCTCGGTCATGTTGTTGATATTAGCCTGGGCGGGCTGAGACTCATCGGTAGCGAAGCGCTGCGCATGGGCGAGGTCATCCCGTTGCGGATGGAAGCCTCGCTGGAAAGCGGCCGCCGTGAAAGTTGCGAGCTTCAGGGAAAAACCGTTTGGAGCGGTGAAGATGAAAATCCAGGCTGGTTTACCGCAGGGCTGGAATTCCTTGATTTATCAGCATCTACCCAGAAAGTGCTGCACGAAATTATTGCTGAACTGGGCGGTTGACGGTGAAACGCTGGAAAAGCGGCCATATCCGGTCAGCGGTTCAGCAAACCCCTACTGAAGAGCTGCGGCAAGTCCAGGATCGGCAGCGCCGCTTCACCCTGGCGGAAACAAGACCAGGCCAGTTCGCGCCAACCGCCGGGATGCTCAGGCAATGCACAGGCTTGGTCGTCAGTCACCCGCAGGCGTTCGGGAATTTCGGTCAGCAACAACGCGCCGTAATCCAGTATGGTGTCCGGCGCGGACTGATAGGCCACGATGCCCGCCAAGGTTCGGTCGCCACGAGCCGTTGGCGTTCCCCGGAGCCAGGCGGCCAGATCCAGGGTCGGCAATAAGCGCTCATGCCACACCAGCACCCATTGACAGAAATAGGGGCAGGTCGGCACGGTCAATAGCGCTGGACTCTCCACCAGATGCACCAATTCGCGTTCACTGACCGCGGCTTGTACGCCTTCACCCAGCGTGAGCCGCCAGGCCCGGCTTTCGCGAACGCCCGGTTCAGACCTTGGCATACTCTGCATCCTCGATCTGCGCTGCCAGCCAGGCAGCCAGTCGTTCCGTATCAGTCACATAGCCCAGCCCGGTCTCCAGCCGAACCAGCCCCTGCACGGGCGACCCCGGCGTCGCCATGCAGGCGGGCAGCGGGAACGGGGTTAGCGCAGACTTCAGCATCTCCACCCGGTCGGCCGCCAGACCGAAACGATCCGCGCCATTGTCGAGCAACAGGCATAAACGGCGCGATTCGGGCAGCATCGCCGACAACGCCAACTCACCGGACAGGCTATACACCGGCCACCATTGACCAGCCAGCGCCAAAGCACCCAGGCTGAGTCCGGATTGAACATCCGAATCAATGTCCAGCAGCGATTCCAGCGAGTACGCCTCCGTTTGCGGCAGCAACCAGTGACGGTCATCGAGCATGACCAACACCCTGGGCTGGTCGAGGTTGGCCGTGGGCATCGGTGGTAATGCGTTCATGCTGGATGCAACAAGCGGTGGATGTGCCCTAGCAGTTCCTCTTCCTGGAACGGCTTGGTCACATACAGATTGACGCCGGCGTTTTCCGCTTCGCGCCGATGCTTGTCCGTCGAACGCGAGGTAATCATGATCACGGGCACATCGCGCGTCGCCTGGTTAGTTCGCAGGTGCGCGGTCAGTTCCATCCCATTCATCTGCGGCATTTCCATATCCGTGAGCACCAGACTCGGACGTTTGTTGTTGATGATTTCAATGGCTTCCAGGCCATCGTGGGCGGCGCGTGCTTCAAACCCCATATCCTTGATCAATTGCAACAGGGCGCGGCGAGCGCTGAGGGAGTCGTCGACCGCCAACACAAACGGGCGCTGTTCATCAGGAGCCACCGCCTGGGTGGTTGCGGTGGACAGCGATTGACCCATCGACGGCATCCGCAGCAGGTCGGGTAAATCCAGCACCGGCGCAAGACTGCCATCGCCGAGAATCGCCGCGCCAATGACCCCGTGCAGCGGCGGAATGTACGGCCCCAGGGATTTGACCACCAGTTCCCGGCTGTCGGTCATGTTCTCGACCGCCACCGCCCGCAGGTTGCCGGAATCTTCCCGCACCAGCAACACCGCAGGGGTCACGCGAGCCGGGGCGCGGCGCTCTGGTGGGAGTTGGAGCCGTTCCGCCAGTGCGGTGAATTCGTAGAGATGATCGCCGAGTTGAAAGATCGGCGTCGAACCCAGTTTCCGAATGGCACCGAGTCCCGGATGCACAATCTGTTCAATGCCCCGACTGGAAATCGCCAGCACCTGATCGCGGATGCGCACCAACAAGCCGTGGGTGGCAATCAGCGTGACCGGCAGGCGCAACTCCATCAGGCATCCCCGACCGGGTTGCGAGTGGATGCGCAGCGAACCCTTCATCGCCAGCAGTCGGCTGTACACCACATCCATGCCGACGCCGCGTCCCGAGGTCTGAGTGGTCACGTCGCGGGTCGAGAAACCCGGTAGCAGAATCAGCCGGGTCAGTTCTTCGTCATTCAATGGTTTATCCGGGGCAATCAGTCCACGGGCGGTCGCAATCTGGCGAATCATCGGCAAATCCAGACCGGCACCGTCGTCCTGACAACGCAGCACAATACTGTTGCCGGCGCGGGTGATCTCGAGGGTCATCCGCCCCTGCGGCGGTTTACCCAACTGCTGGCGCTGTTCAGCGGACTCGATGCCATGATCTATCGCGTTGCGCAGAATGTGCATCAATGGATCGACCACTTCATTGAGTACGTTGCCGTCGATCAGCGTTTCTGCGCCGCGCACCGCCAGTTCCACCGTTTTGTCCACCAGTCGGCAGGTTTGCCGCACGGCGCGTTGCAGCCGGGGAACGATGGTTTGCACCGGCACCATGCGCGTGCGCAGCACCACGTTCTGACTATTGCGTTGCAGGCGCTGCTGAACCGTCAGCATCGCGTCCATCGCCGTCAAACTCTCGCCCAGGGCATCGCCCAGTTCGCGGGAATCGGCCACCGCCTCCAGCAGGCGATGGGTCACCGTGTTCAGTTCGTTGTACTGCTCCAATTCCAGCGGGTCGAAATGCCCCGACCGCTGCGCAGACGCCATAGGCGAACCGACGTTGCGGATATCGACCAGTTGCTCCAGTTCGGCGGCCAAATACTGTAATCGCCGATTTTGTTCAGTGAGCGACCGGTTCCGGGCGACCGTTTTCTGGAATTGTTCCTGAAACTGGCCGGTGAGAATCAGCGTTTCACCCATCAGGCGCAGCAATTCATCAACCAGATGAGCGGGAATGCGCAACGTAGCTTCAGGAGCGGCCGCCGCCGACAATTCCGCAGTTTCCAGCGGTGCACCGGCATCTGGCAACGATGCGGCCATCACCATTTCCGGCCATTCTGCGACCGGCGTTGGCGCGGGTTGCCACGCTGTGGAAGCAGTCGCCGTTGTCGGTAAGGCGTCTTCCGGCGGTGGCCCTTCCTGCTCAAGGCGATCTGCCCAGTTCAATACTGCTTGCAACACCTCCAGCGCCTGGGCGGGTGGCGCAGTAGCTCCCAGCAGCGCCTCGCTCATCGCTTCCAGGCAATCTGCGGCATTCAGCAGCAGGTCGGCTAAAGCCCGATTCGGCAGCGTTTCATATCGGGACAGGACGGCCAAAATGTCTTCAATCGCGTGGGTCAGCGTCGCGACACCGCGCACCCCAACCGTATTGCCGGCACCTTTCAAGGTGTGCGCGATACGCTGCGCAGCCTTCATATCGTCGAGATGACCGATACCCAATGCCAAGCGCTGGATTGCCGCAGAAAAGTCGGCAGCCAGACCCGGCAATTCCAGCAATAGTCCATCCAGCAGTTCCGGGTTGACATCGTCGGGCAAGGTCAGTGCGACATCTTCAGGTTGTGCCTGGCGCAGTCGCGCATCCTGCTCCGGCATTTCGGGTATCAGGAGTTCCGCCGTGGTCAGCCGTTCGAGCAGACCCGGTTCGTCGTCAATCCCCAGGGGCTGCGGCCACTGCGGCCACTGTAAATAGGCAGTTAAGGCGGATCCGGTGGCAGGATCATGCAGGGTGCGCAGATAGCGGAGGACGTGATCTGGCCAGGCCGACAGGTGCTGGCAGTGTTCGGCATCCAGCAAAATCTGGCTTTCCGCCAGTTCGATCAGGTTGATTTGCACTAAAACGCAGACTTCATACAGCCCGGTCAGACCAATGGACGCGACGGCTTCGCCCAAGCGTTCGAGGGTCTCGGCGTGTTCCCGCAACGCCTCGCTGCGTATTTCCGGCGCATGATCAGGATCAGCCGCCGGTGCCAGAATTTCGGCAATGGTCTCGGCAATCTGCACAACTTCCGCACACAGAATATCTAGCAGTTCCTGAGCAGCGCTGCTGGGCGGATTCCATGAAGGCGGGATTTCTTCCTGGGCGGCTTTTTCTGGTGCTATCTCCGGTTCCGGTTCCGGTTCTATCTCCGGTTCCGGTTCTATCTCGGGTTCCGGTTCTATCTCGGGTTCCGGTTCCGGCGCTATCTCAAGTTCAAGTTCAGGTTCAGGCGCTACCTCGGGTTCCGGTTCCGGTTCCGGCGCTACCTCGGGTTCAGATTCCAGGCTGAGTTCAGCGACGGGGCAGGACGCTTCGCCGGGTTCCGGTTCGATTTCGATGGGAGACTGTCGCAGCAGATCCAGTAAAATTGCTGCGTCTGCATCCGACAGCGGTGATTCCCAAACCGGACTGCGCAATCCATCAACCAGTGCGCCACTGGTGTCTGGATCGCCGGGTGCGCCCAGATAACCCATCACCAGCATGGGCCAGGTTTCCAGGCATTCCCGTTCCGCATCCGTGAGAGGCCGGGCGCGGGTCGGCAATTCCGCCAATTTTTCCTGAAACAGCAGACCGGCATCCTGCAAGCCCAGCAAGCCCAGGTCGCCGGACGCCAGTGCAATGCGCTCGACCTGTTCAACATAACCGTGAATCCCGGAATCGACGGCATCTTCCGATTCAGGATCGGTCAACGTTTCCAGAACGCTCAGCAGCATGGCCACTTCGGCTTCCAGCGCTTCGACCTGTTGTTCCCACACGTTGGCTATCCTGATGATCCTGAAACGAATGTGTCTACGCGGGTAACCGGAACACGCGCACTGAACTGAGCAAACCCTGGGCAAATTCCACTAACCGATTGGTTTGCACGTTCTGCTCTTCGAGTTGCTGACGGGTTTGCTGGGTGCTGTCCTGAATTTGCGCAGCGCGACCGAGCAGTTCATTGCTAAGTTGAGCCTGATCACGCGACTGGTCAGCGATCTGCCGCACCGCCGTCACCAACTCGGACGTGGTGTGCTGAGTCCGTCGCATCTGATCGCCGGCCTGTTCCGCCAAACGACTGCCGTCCACGACCTGACTGATGGCCGTGTTGATGGCGGTGACCGTATCCGCCGTTTCGATCTGGATATTGCTGACCAGGGTCGAAATGCGCGAGGTCGCCTCACGGGCGTTTTCGGCCAACCGCTGCACTTCGTCGGCGACGACCGCGAACCCACGTCCGGCTTCACCGGCTGACGCTGCGTGCATACTGGCGTTCAGCGCTAGAATATGCGTGCGTTCCGCGATGGTATTGATCAGGTTCACGACGCCGGTGATTTCCTGTGAACGTTCGCCCAGGCGCTTGATGCGTTTTTCGGTTTCGCGGATGGTATCGCGTGTGCCGTTGATGCCGTCCACGGTACTCGTCACCGTTTGCAGCGCTGCCTGAGTGGTTTGAATCGCGGTCTCGGCGGTGGTATTGCAGTTCTGCGCCAGTTGGGCGATCTGCTGCATCGCCTCGGCGGCAGTGGCCAGATCAACCGCGGTCTGCCCGACCGCCTGCCGTTCGTGATCAGCGACCGCAATGACCGTTGCCGATTGCGCTTTCACCATGTCGGACGCACTGGCCACCTGTTCGGAAATCTCGATGACTCGTTGCAGGACGCGGGCGGTTTCTTCGGTGAGCAGATTCAGCGCGTCGGCTACCGGCCCGGTCATATCCTCAGTCACCGGCACCTTGATCGTCAGATCACGCTGACTGAGTTGCGAAACCGCTTGTAACAAATTGATCACAGAGTCATTCAGCCGATCATTTTCCTGTTCAGCACCGACCAGCGCGGCCACTCGTTCGTTCAGTAACTGATCGAATGCCCGTCCGAGTTGACCCAGTTCATCACTGCCTTGCAGTTCGGTGCGGGCGATATAGTCGCCGGCGTTGACCTGATGCACGGTTTCGGCGATCCGGTTGACCGGTCGGACGATGGAGCGATAAATCGCCAGTCCAATTAGTGCCGAACTGAATAGCCCGACGACCGCCAGAATCGCAATCAACGATTGAAACTGCTGACCGGTGCGTTGAGCTTCAGCCAGCGCCTGACTGGATTGTTCGGCAACCTGGGTGGTTGAAACCAGTATCGACTTGAAAAAGGGATCGATCATTTCGTCGAGATCGTTGGCGACGAACACGTTCAGGCGGGCACGGTCGCGCTGCTCAATCAGGGTGGTTAATTCGGCATTGACTGCACGCACCATTTCAATGTTGGCCTCAACCCCCTCGGGGCGAGCGGTCAATCCTTCGAGGTAACGTTGCCAGTTGCGGTCAACGGCATCGGTAGCCTGGGGGAATGCGGCTTCCGCATCCTCCCAAGTCACGCTACCGCGCACCAGCCGGTTGACCAGACCCAACAGGTCGTTACGCACCGCTTCGGTGAGCGCTCCCAGATTCACCTGAGTCACGGTGATGGCGCTGACCTGGCTCACATTGCTGCCAATCCGGTTCATCCCCAGATAGCCGATGACCCCGACCAGAATGAGGAAGACCAGTTGTACAACGATCAGCAAGGTCAAACGAACCCGAATGTTCTGATTACCCATAATTCTTTCCAGCCTTTTGGATAAAAAAATCCAGATCTGTGAATAAAATCCGCCCGACCGGTTAACGCGACAGGAGCGATTTCCAATCCCCCGGCGTGAGAATGCGGGGTCGATCAGCGTCCGATACCGTCAGCGACACCAGATTGGAGCCTGGATTGCCGTCGGTAAAATCGATTTTCAGCCCGCCCACGTCAAAAGGCTGCTGGCGGGCGGCTTGGAGAAAGTTGGCGCGAGTCAATGGACTATTCATTGAACGCAGAATCGACAGGAACATACGCCCGACAATAAACCCTTCCAGACTCAGTGGATTAAGCGCATCGCTGAGGGCGCTTTTGGCATCGGTTAACAGGGGTAATACCGCATCCAGCGCCGGAACCACTTGGGTCATAATAATCGGTTCGCGAAAATCATTTTCCCGGAGCAGTTTCGGCAATGTATCGCCAGCGGCAGTCATCGAAAGCGCGGCGAAAACCCAGGGTTCCTTCTTATAGCGGGCGTACATGATAAAGTCGGCAGCGATGCGGGGAACCGCGACTAACACAACTAATTGGCACGTCTCGCCGGTGGCTTGCTCCCAGGCTTTAAGCGATTGATAGCCATCGCGCAGATAGACCGTACCCCGGCGATAAAACCCGACCGGTCCTAGGTTATTGAGCGCCGGATTAATGCCCCCCATCGTCATGTCAACGATATGATCAAGCTTGTCAATGATGGGCTGGGTTCCCGGCAATTTAGCCAGACCGGTTTTTAATCCCGCGATGCCCGCGAGACCATAGGCGTCGTTCTGCAAAAAAGCGCAAATCCGGGAGGATTTAACGTCAGCAGCCACCGCAGCGCTAATGAGTGTTCCAATTTCCTGGGTAGGACTGGGACGAAAACTCAGTATCTCCCGGGCTTCGCCCATTTCCCCGGCGGTATAGAACCCCACCGCGGGCAACTGATTAGACGCCAACACCGGCATTAACTTGAGTGTAGTGAGCGTGCCGACATTGCCGAGCATCACGAAGACGCCCTTTTCGATAAGCTGATTGCCCGCAATCACCGTGGTAATAGGTTCACCGAAATCATTAACCACATCAAAGACTAGCTTTCGTCCTTGGGCCGTTTGACCGGTCAGCGCGGCTTCAATGCCTTTTTTCATGTTGATGCCGTAGATCTCATCGTCGCCGCCCAGTGGCATCAATGCGCCCACGCGAATCACCGTTGGGGTGACTCCCGGTTCTCCGGCTAATAAAGCTCCGGGGAAGATCAATCCCAAGAGCAGCGCCAGTCGCACTAACGCATCTGGCCAGCAGAATAGCCAGCGCCACATCCGGTGAATGGACTTGGAACCACGCCATGATGAATGCATAGTCGAAACTCTCTGAAGTGATTCTGAAGGGAGGCGGTTCATATACCAGTCGGCGAGCTATCCAGGGTGGGATGACCGGCCAGGTTTCGGAAGAAGTGGCGATGGTTAAATTCCAGCCAGACCCGACCCGCCTGCAGATAGGTCTTGCTGACATAAGGATGTAATCGCGGGGGCAGGGGCGGCGACCGATCCAAAGCGCGATCCATCACTACCGCTTGCGGCCAACCGTCGATATAAAAGCAAACTGCGTTTTCACCCTGATCCAGAACCAGGAGCCAGGGATTTTCATCACTACTTTCCAGACTCAGACCGAGAATCCGTTTCAGATTGAAGACCGGTGCCAGATTGCCACGCAGGTTGATCAGACCCAGCAGCCCTTCCGGCGCACCGGGCAAGGGGTAAATGGGTGTTGGCTCCAAGAGTTCACTGGTCGTATTGCGTTCAATCAGCAACCCGAAATCACCGAGACGAAAGCCATAGCGCGTCGATTGGCGACGGGCTGCCGGAGTGCCCGCCAGCACGCCGGGCGGAGGCTTGAAGTGATTGAGCGCCTCACTGGGAGGCAGCCAGCGGTGCGGCGGTTGGTCAGATAGTGGATTCACGGGAGCTGATCTCTGAGCGGTTCCTGGCCGGTTTTTATGCCAGTGCCTTGAGTTGATCGATAATGGCGTCAGCGTTATAGGGCTTCGTAATAAAGCCTTTGCCACCCTGCATTTGTGCCCAGAGGCGATCCGCTTTCTGGTTTTTGCTGGTCACAAACACCACGGGAATGCCTTTCGTGTCGTTTTCATTATTAAGCAGGCGACAGGCGGCATAACCATCCATATCCGGCATAATGATATCCAGAAAGATCAGATCCGGTTTTTCCTGTTTGGCTTTCTCAACGGCTTCCCGGCCATTAGTCGCAGTGACCACGGTAAATCCGGCGTCAGTGACAATTGTTTTGATGTTTGCCAGATCGGTAGGTGAATCATCGACGGCGAGAATTTTTCGAATAGCCATGGTAAGTCTCCATTGACTCCTGCCGTAATGAGCGATCCAGTCATTGGAACGCTCGCGGATGGAGTGGTTAGCAATAACATTCAGGATAGTTTCACGTATTTTGAAACCGCTTTATGAAAACTGGAGGGATCGAGTGGTTTAATCAGATAAGTATCGCATCCCGATAACGCTCCCCGAATTCGGTCAAAGGGTGAAGATTTACTGGTCAACATGATAACCGGCGTCTTTTTAATGGCTTTATTTTTTTTAATCGCCTTGCAGAGTTGATAGCCATCGACGCCTGGCAAGATGATGTCGAGCAGGATCAAGTCGTAACTATTCTGAATGAGTAGTTTGGCGGCGATTTCACCCGACTCGGCCATGTCGGCTCGGATGCCAAGGGTTTGTAATTCCAGCTCAATTTGTTTTCTGATGGTGATGCTGTCATCCACCACCAGCGCCATTAACGAATAAATGGCTCCGGTTTCCGCGGAATCAGTCTGGTTCTGCTCGGATGGAGTCTCCGGTTCAGGATCAGCCAGCAGGCGAACGGCGATTTGGTCCAGCACGCTCAGAACGCGAGTCGCAACCAGTGGACGGCGAATCTGACAGGGTGCCTGATTCGGGGTCTGCTGTTTGGTCACTAGAACCACAGTAGTCGATGCATCAGGGTGTTCGTGTTGCTGAAAAACCCGCCATTCCGCCAGCGCATCCGGATCATCAGCATCGACAAGGATGATCTGACCCGGATCACCCTCGGTCGTCAATATATAAGTATAAGCCCGGTAGAGAGAAAGCTTAAAAATGCTTTTAATAATCGTTCGCTCATACTCGGGAACACCAATCAGAGCAACGGCAAAACGCTTTTTATCATTCATGGATTAGCGGCCAGCTACCCTCATTTCTGAACCGGAATTTTGGTCAAATCGCACGGTTTAAACATTGGGCAATGCGTCCTGAATTTTCGAGGTCGATTTCAGGTATTTTTTTATGACGCCATGAAAAGCCGATTGCTTGACCGGCTTAGTCAGGTAGGTATCACAGCCTGATAAAGCCCCTTTCACTCGGTCAAAAGGCGATGATCGACTGGTTAACATAACGACTGGAGTTTTTTTGGTGGTTTTTTCCTTTTTAATCGCTTTACAAATATGGTAACCGTCTATGCCAGGCAGGATGACATCAAGAAAAATTACGTCATAATTTTTTAGGGATATGAGTTCAAAAGCCTGCTCCCCGGATTCAGCCGTATCGACTTCGACACCGAACTGTTTGAGTTCCAGTTCAACCTGTTTTCTGACCGTGATGCTATCGTCGACCACCAGCGCTTTCGGCGCGGAGACGATGAGACTGGGCGGCTGGATGATGGCCGGCGGCTCCGCGTGACTGACTGGGGACGGAGCCGGTTCGACCGGCAAGGCTGCCGCTTGGTCGAGGGCACCGAGGACCCTGGTCGCGACGAAGGGTCGACGAATCCAGTGGGGAAACTGAGCCGCTGGCTGCTCCCTGGCAATCATGATGGTCAGTGCTGGATGAGACGGACTCTCCGGTGGATAGGGCAGTAGCGAACGAACTTTCCCAGATACGGTCAATGATTGCCATGCCGCCAGCGCTTCGGGATCTTCCGCATCAACCAGCATTATCTGACCTACATCGCCATTTAACGCCAGCGTATAGGTATAAGCCCGGTAGAGGGACAGCTTGAAGATATTTTTGAGAATGCTGCGCTCGTGATCAGGAATCCCAATCAGGTTGACCACAAAGGATTTTTTTTCATTCATAACTCTAAAATTCCCTGGCTATTCCAGAATAGTCATTAGGCAGTGAGGCACTCCGGTGAAATTATATAGATGAATAAGCGAAAATTATACCGATAAATAATGACAATTTTATGATGGTTATATGATGGTTATGTGCATTTATTACTTTTAGGCAGTCAACTCTTTCTTCCTTAAATCAATTAACTGGATTTTATGTAGGTGCATATTTTGGATATGCATGAACGGTAGCGTGGCAGATGACGCCGGTGATGAATTCATATTGCTCGCCTATTTAAGTCAACTTCGGAGATAAAAAACCGGTATGTCTCAACTGGATTATGATTTGCTGATCATCGGCGGCGGCCTGGTCGGCGCCAGTCTGGCCTGTGCGCTGGAGGGGCTGGATTTGCGCATTGGACTGGTTGAAGCCGCGCCACTGACCGTGAGCGCCCATCCCGCCTACGATGACCGCACCCTGGCGCTGGCGCAGGGAACCCGGCGCATTTTCCAAACGCTGAACCTTTGGAACACGCTGGCTGCGACAGCAACGCCGATTCAGCGGATTCATATTTCTGAACGTGGCAGTCCCGGTTTCGCCCATCTTGATAGCCGTGAGGAAGGGGTAGAGGCGCTGGGGTATGTGGCTGAAGCGCGACAGGTCGGCGCAGCGTTGTTGGCGAAATTGCCGAAGTTGCCCGGGGTCGAACTGCTCTGTCCGGCTCAGTTGGAAAAAGTAGTTGTTGAACCGGAAGCGGCTTGCGCGACAATCCGCTTCGGCAAGAGCCGAACCGCAGAACTCCGCACCCGCTTGCTGGTTGCGGCGGATGGCGCACAGTCGCTGGTGCGAGAACAACTGGGCATCGCTGCCCTGCGCTGGGAGTATGGTCAGCAGGCGGTCATCGCCAACGTGACGCCGACGCTGCCGCATCAGAACGTGGCGTATGAACGGTTCACGACGGACGGCCCCATCGCGCTGCTGCCAATGAGCGAGCAGCGTTGCGCGGTGGTGTGTACGGTGAACGAGGCGGACGTCGCGGCGGTCATGGCGCTGGATGACGCCGGGTTCATCGCGCTGCTGCAGGCACGATTTGGCGACCGGCTGGGGGCTTTTCAGCGAGTGGGTCGGCGGCAAGCCTATCCCCTGTTTCTGCTGAAAGCCCGGGAACATGCCCGTCAGCGGGTGGCGATCATGGGTAACGCCGCGCATACCCTGCATCCCATCGCGGGTCAGGGCTTCAATCTGGGTCTCCGCGATGTCGCGGCACTGGCGGAAGTCGTGGCGGAAGCGTGGCGCGGTGGCGAGGATATTGGCGATGTGACAACGCTGAATCGTTACGCCGACTGGCGACGCTGGGATCAGCGGCAAACCCTGGCGTTCACCGATGCGTTGAACCGGCTGTTCGCCAATCCCCTGTGGCCGGTGCGCACTGCTCGCACTCTGGGGCTGTTGGCGTTCGATGCATTGCCACCGCTTAAACATGCGTTCGCCCGCCAAACCATGGGACTGCATGGACGCTTGCCGAAACTGGCGCGAGGACTGGCGCTAACGGCGTGAAGCAGTGGCGCTCATTCAATCATCGTCTTCATCGTCATCTAACAGCGCAATTTTCCGTTGCGGGATGGTTTTCGGATCGACGGTAATCGGCCGATAAACCTCCACCCGGTCGCCCGCTTCAAGCCGGGCGGTCAGTTTGGTCATCTTGCCGAAAATCCCGATCCGGTTCTTTTTCAAATTCAGATGCGGATAGCGGGTCAGGAGGCCGGAACTTTCAATAGCCTGTTGGGCGGTGCTGCCCTCGGCCACTTCGACAAATTGCCAGAAGGGTTGCCCCGGTTCCGCGTAAGCGATGCTCACTTGCATGATCAGCCTCCTCAATCAGTGGTCAGTGATGGCCGACGCCGCTCCAGCAACCGGCGGCCAGCCAGTAGAAATCCCAGAACCAGAAACCCGCCCGGCGGCAGCAGCATCAGCAAAAAGCCGGAGTAATCCTGGATTAACACAATTTCCAGAAAGGCAAAGCTCTGGCCCAACAATAGCGACAACACTTCCCGACAACCGCCAATCACCATCAGCGCCATGGTGAACCCCAGACCCATCGCCAGACCGTCGGCGGCTGAAGCGAGTACCGGTTCCCGGGAAGCAAACGCTTCGGCGCGACCCAATACGCAGCAGTTGACGACGATCAGCGGAATGAACAGCCCCAGTACCTTGTACAACTCGTGCAGCCAGGCATTGATCGCCATATCGGCCAACGTCACCAGCGAAGCAATCAGCAGCACAAAAACCGGAATCCGCACTTCCGGGGCGATCCAGTGCCGCAGACTGGCAATGACCACATTGGCCGATAGCAACACGCCGGTCGTCGCCAGGCCCATGCCCAACCCGTTCGTCGCGGTCGTCGTGACGGCCATTAACGGACAGAGCGCCAGCATCTGCACGAAGACGACGTTATTGCCCCATAAACCGTCGGCGAAAATCCGGCGATAGTCATTCATTTCTGGGTTCCTCCCGCAACAGCCTCATCAAGCAGCGCCAGTCGGTGCGCCGCGAAGAATTCCAGTCCGCTTTTGACCGCACCCACCAAAGCCCGTGGCGTGATCGTGGCACCAGTGAACTGATCGAAAATTCCGCCATCCTTTTTAACCGCCCAGCCGGACGGCGGCGGATCGTTCAGCGAACGACCGTTGAACTTCAAAATCCAGTCGGATTTACTCACCTCAATCTTATCGCCCAGTCCCGGCGTTTCTGCGTGGCTGATCACCCGTACCCCTAACAGCGTCCCAGCCCGATCCACGCCCATGATCATCACCATCGCTGAGTTGCCATAGCCCGGTGCCGAGACCTGATAGCACACCGCCTGCACCTGGCCGTTGCGCCGCGCCCGGTAGGCAATCACGGTTCGGTCGCCAGCCTGGAGCGTGACCGTGTCGCGCACCAGATCGTTGTCGAAAGATGCGGCAGGCACGACCTGTTGCAACGTCGCTTGCAAGTCCTCCAGCTTCCGCTGCGCAATATCGGCCTGCGTCAGCCAGTCCGCGACACTGATCGCCGCACTCGTCAGCAGCGCCACACCGCCCAGCAGCGCCATGGGGTAGCTCAGAGAGTTCCGGAAATCCGTGTTCATGATTTCCCCCGGATGGGTCGGGACTCGCCGCGCCAAGTGCGTCCGTAAATGCGCGGGCGGAAGTAGTGGTCGATCAACGGCGTTGCCGCGTTCATCAGCACCACGGCGAACGCGATGCCTTCCGGGTAGCCGCCCCAAGTGCGAATGATGTACACCAGTGCGCCACAACCGATGCCGAACACGATTTGCCCCACCGGCGCGAGCGGTGAAGTCACCGGATCGGTGGCAATGAAGAATGCGCCCAGCATCAGACTCCCCGACAATAGATGCAGCAACGGATCAGCAAACCGTTCGGGATTCGCCAGGTGAAAGCCACTGGCCAGGGTCAGCACCGTGACCAGCATCGCTACGGGAATGTGCCAAGTGATGGCTCGTTGCCACAGCAGCCACACTCCTCCCAGCAGCACGAGGAGTTCGGCGGTTTCCCCCAGACTGCCGCCGGTCCAGCCCACGGCGGCCAGCGCCGATTGATAATGTCCCGGCAAGCTCTGGCTCAAGGCGTGATTCATCCCCAACTCCGTGCGAATATGGCCAAGAATCGTCGGACCCGTAACGCCATCGGTCGCCACCCAGTGGCCGAACGTCACCTGCAAGCCTTCCAGAAAGGACGGCGCGGTACCCGACAGCCACGACTGCGGCTCCAGCCAGGTGGTCATGGGCACCGGGAAGGACACTAGCAGCATCACCCGCGCCAGCATCGCCGGATTGAACACATTCTGACCGGTTCCGCCGAAGACCCCCTTGCCGATCACAATGGCGAAAGCACCGCCAATGGCCCCGATCCACCACGGTGCCCAGGGGGGGAGCGACATGGCCAGCAGCACCCCGGTCAACAGCGCGGAACCGTCCAGCATTCCCAGGCGCACTGACCGCCCGGCCAGCCCCAGGCACACCGCTTCCCCCAGCAAACAGGCCAGCACCGTTACTGCCAGCAGATTCAACGCGGGCCAGCCGAACAGCACGAGGCCATACAGGGTCGCTGGTAACAGCGCCAACAGCACTTTACCCATCAACTTCGGCACACTGTCCTGACTATGGGTGTGCGGAAGGTTGGCAAAGGTCGCGGGATTCATGTTGCAGCCCTTATTGGAAAGCGCCGGCTAATCATCATCGTCATCCGTGGTAGCCACCGCCCGCGACTGCTTCGCCGCCCGCCGCTGCGCCGCCGCTTCAGCTTTAGCCCGTTCCTCTCGGGCAAAACGCGCCTGCCGCTGTTCCATCAGTTGCCGAAGGTGTTGGGCTTTGGATTCCTGCCGCCGCTGTTCGGCCAGTTGGCTGCGGGCGAAGGCGAAGTATTGCAACAGGGGAATGCGCGACGGACAGGCATAGGCGCAGGATCCGCAGGCCATGCAATCATTCAACTTCAGCGCCTGAATGCCTTCCCAGTTTTCCTGGCGGGCGCTGTTGGCCATTTCTACCGGCAACAAGCCCATCGGGCAGGCTTCGACACAGCGGCCGCAGCGGATGCAGGGGTCGGGGGGACGCTGTTCGCCCAATTCCTCGGCGGTTAGCGCCAGAATCCCGTTCGTACCTTTAACCACCGGCGTCTCGGCACAGGGCAGCGGTTGCCCCATCATCGGCCCGCCCATTAACAGGCGCGTACAGTCCGTGTCAACCCCGCCGCAGTACGCCAGCAAATCCGCCGCCAGTGCCCCAATCGGCGCTTCCACATTGCGCGGTTCCGCCACCGCCCCGCCGCTGACCGTCACGATTCGGGAAATCAGCGGCTGCCCATAACGCAAGGCGCGGTGTACGGCGTAAGCGGTGCCGACGTTGTGCACCAGCAATCCGGTATCGGTGCCGCGTCCGCCCGCTGGCGTCTCCAAACCGGTCAACCATTGAATGAGTTGTTTGGCGGAACCGGCGGGATAACGGCTGGGCAAACTGCGGACTTCCATGCGCGCATCGGCTCGGCAGGCGTCGCGCATCGTCTGCAACGCCTCCGGCTTGTTGTCTTCAATGGCAATCACCGCATGGGTGGCTTGCACGGCGTGCAACATGATGGCGACGCCATCCGCAATTTCCGCCGCCCGCTCGCGCATCAGGCGATCATCGCAACTCATATAGGGTTCGCATTCCGCGCCATTGATGACCAAGGTATGCACCTTGGCCTGCCGCGCCTTGTCGAGTTTGACGGCGGAGGGGAAGTTGGCACCCCCCATGCCGACAATCCCGGCCGCCCCGACGCGCCGGGCTACTTCCGCGGGTTCGAGATGAAACGGATCGGGCGACGGTTCGCGCTCGATCCACTGATCCGCGCCGTCGGCTTCCAGCGTGATCGTCGCCATCAGCAACCCGGAAGGATGCGGCGCAGTGAACTCGCCGATTGCGGCAATCGTTCCCGAAGTTGGGGCATGGAGCGGGGCGGACGTGGCGCTCTGGGCTTTGGCCAACAATTCGCCTTTGCCCACCCGCTGGCCGACGGTGACCACCGGCAACGACGGTCCCCCGGCGTGTTGCTGTAAGGGGAGGTACAGGCGCGCCGGCATCGGCATTAATTCGATCGGCCGCTCAGCGCTGAGATGTTTTTGACCGGGCGGGTGCACACCGCCCCAGAACGTATGGCGACTCATCTTAGACTCCTTCCAACACCGGTTTCGGCCACAGCCAGTGCGCCAGCGTCGGGGTTTGCGGACGCAGTTGCAGGCATTCGGTCGGACAGACATCGACACACAGCCCGCAACCCATACAGGCCTCCTGAAACACACTGTGAATCTGTTTTTGCGCACCGATAATAGCGTCAGTGGGACACTGTTTCCCGCAATGGGCGCAACCGATACAGCGACCCTCATCAATCTCGGCCAGCAACAGCGGGCCATTATCCGCGCTGTCCAGCGTCTGACCCAGGGCGGTCGCTAGACTCCGCGCCAGCGCCGCACCGCCGGGTGGGCACAAAGTCGGCGCGGCCTGACCGGCGATCAGCGCATCCGCCGCGCCCCCACAACCGGGATAGCCGCACTGTCCACAATTCACCCCCGGCAACAGCGCCATAATTTCTTCACGCTGGGCGTTGACCGGTACGCGAAAAATGCGGGCGGCGAGACTTAGCATCAAGCCAAAAAACAGCCCCAAACTGGTTAAGGCAGCCATAGCGACGATCATATTCCCTCTCCTTTAACGGACCGGTAAACCCACAAAACCCATGAATCCCAATGCCAGCAGTCCCGCCACAATGAAGGCGATGGGCGCACCGACGAAAGCGGCCGGCACATTGGCCAAGGCTAACCGTTCCCGAATTCCGGCGAACAGCGCCATGACCAGCGTGAAACCCAGCGCCGATCCCAGGCCGTACAGCAGGCTGCTGATAAAGTCGTATTGCTGCTGGATATTCAGCAGCGCAATGCCAAACACCGCGCAATTCGTGGTAATCAGTGGCAAATAGATGCCCAAAGTCTGATACAGCGACGGGCTGGCCTTGCGGATGAACATTTCGGTGAACTGCACCAAGGCGGCGATGACTAGGATGAACGCCAGAATGCGTAGAAACTGAATGTTCAGCGGCGCCAGGACGTAATGCTCCAACAACCAACTGACCGCCACCGCCAGCGTGAGCACGAAAGTCGTGGCTATCCCCATGCCCAAAGCCGCGTCAATCCGGTTGGACACACCCATAAACGGGCATAACCCTAGAAACCGCACTAGCACCACGTTATTCACCAATGCCGCGCCCAGCAGAATGAGCAGGTAATCGCGCATAAACCCTCCACGTTTTCAATCTTTCCGGCAACAACTGCGCCAATGACCCTAACCCTCCCTATTTTCAGCATGATTAGGGCGTTATCGGCAGCAGTTTCGTCCAGCACCCACCCAAAAATTTGTGCGGTTTACGACAACTACCGGTTGATTGTGGGGAATGCTGCATCCAGAATACAGGCTATTCGCCGTCTACGGTTCCGTTTAGCCTTTTGCGTTCCACAACTGGTCATCAACTTGCATCCCCTTTTCCCATCGAGCCACCATCAGATGCTGAGTACCTCGCCATGGCGAATAACGATCACAATAGTTTCGGCTGCCCAGGGTCCCTGCTGCCCGAGGCGCAATCTGCTACGGAAATTTTGCCTCCTTGGGTGTTCGCCAAAGTGGTCGGTCAGTTGACGACGGCGGTCTGCATCATGGACGCCGATGCCCGGATGCTGTACGTCAATCGTGCTTTTACCGACATCACTAGCCCGCAGTTCCTGGACGTGTTACGCGAAACCGTGGATGAAGGACTCTCCCGCAATGCCCACGAAGAGCAACCCTTTCGTGATCGGGAAATCAGTTTTGATCCCGGCAATCAGGGCGAGCCGCGCTGGTTTTCCTGCTCCGGGGTCTGGTTCTGCGAACCGGAAGATACCGCCGCCCATTGCGGCCACTGTGTGCATTCGACGGGACCGACCTGCCTGCTGGTGATGATCAATGACATCAGCGCCCTCAAGCGTCAGCAGGAAGCCGTCGGCATGAACGCCATGCGCGCCCTGCTGGCCGAGCAGGAGCGGGTGCGCAGTATGCGCGAGGCATTACAGGCGGTGATTTTCCAGATGCAGGGACCGTTGAACCTGATCGCCGCGGCCTCTGATCTGCTGGCGCGTCGCAACACGCAGAATGATCCGGCGCTGCGTCAGGCGCTGCAAAGCGCGACTAACGCGGGTCGCGATGCGTTGGAGCGGCTGCGTACCCTAGTTCCCCAAGTGCCCCCGGAAGCCGCCGCACCGGTTAATATCAATCAGTTGCTGCGCGAGGTGCTGGAACTGGACAAGCAGCGCTTGTTAGCTGGTGGGATGGTCGTTGACTGGCGACCCACGCCGACTTTGCCGGCCATTACCGCCCGCGCCAGTCGGTTGCGCGGTATGTTCAAACAGTTGCTCGACAATGCCTTGGACGCCATGGAAAGCAACCGCCATGAACTGCGGGAACTGCGCATCGTCACCGGCCTGGAAGAGCGCACGGTTTTCGTCGTGATCGAAGACAGCGGTCCCGGCGTTCCGCAGCACTTGCACTGGCAAATTTTCGAGCCGTTTTTCACCACCAAGCGCGCCGCGACGCATGTCGGCCTGGGCCTAACCATGGTGCAGGAAGTGGTGAATGAACAGCGCGGCGTGATTCGCCTCGATCCCGACTGCATCACCGGCTGTCGCTGGCGGATTTCATTGCCGATCCGCCATGCTGACATGGCGTAGTGAGCGGCCTCGTGGAAGATTCACTGATGGATCGGTCGGCCCTGCTGGAAATTGAATTGGCGACGCTGTTTCAGGTCAGCCAGATTCTCAGCAGTCCCAGCGCTCTGGGGGAAACCCTGGATCAGGTGTTGGGCGCGCTGCATGAATATGGCGAATTGCAGCGCGGCATGGTCTCGCTGATCGACCCCGACAGCGGCGCTTTACT
Organism: Gammaproteobacteria bacterium; assembly: GCA_020047885.1. The sequence continues at coordinate 27,020 of JAIFNF010000331.1, forward strand.
AGTGAACGCGGTGCATGGCCGGTCGCCGCTGCTGGACAGCGAACCGGTGCGTTATCTGCCGGGAGAGGGGGTGATGGGTCTGGTGCTGGAACGCGGTGAACGGGTAGTCTTGCCGCGCCTGGCCGATGAACCGCGCTTCCTCGACCGCTTGCACCTGTATGACCGGGAATTGCCGTTGATTGGTGTACCGATTCGTACCGGCGCGGGCCAGTATGCCGGGGTGCTGGCCGCACAGCCGCCGCATCGCGATCAATGGTTGCCGGAACGCGCCCGCTTTCTGGAGATGGTCGCCAATCTGATTGCCCGCAGTGTGCGCGCCGCGCAGGAAGTCGAGCGTGAACGCCGGGTCTTGACCGCCGAGCGTGACAGTCTGCGGCGAACCGTGCGCGGCCAGCACGGGTTTGACAGCATGGTCGGCCACAGTATCGCGATGCAGCGGGTGTTTGAGCAGGTGCGGCAAGTGGCAAAGTGGAATACCACGGTGCTGGTGCGCGGCGAGTCCGGTACCGGTAAGGAACTGATCGCTTGCGCCATTCATTACAATTCGCCCCGGTCGGTCGGCCCCATGGTCAAATTGAACTGCGCGGCGTTGCCCGACAACCTGCTGGAGTCGGAACTGTTTGGCCATGAAAAAGGCGCATTTACCGGGGCGGTCAACCAGCGCAAGGGTCGCTTTGAACAGGCGCAGGGCGGGACGCTGTTTCTGGATGAGATTGGCGACATTTCCCCCACTTTTCAGGCCAAGCTGTTACGGGTATTGCAGGAAGGCGAGTTGGAACGGGTCGGCAGCAGCCAGACGTTGCGGGTGGATGTGCGGATTATCGCCGCGACTAATCGCGATTTGGAAACGGCAGTCGATGCTGGCGAGTTCCGGGAAGATCTTTACTATCGGCTGAACGTGATGCCGATTTTCATGCCGGCCCTGCGGGAACGCCCGGAAGACATTCCCGATCTGGCGCGGTTTCTGGTGGACAAGATCGCCCGGCAACAGGGGCGGAAACTGTCCATGACCGACAGCGCCGTTCGGGTGTTGATGCGGCATCCCTGGCCCGGTAATGTCCGCGAGATGGAAAACTGCCTGGAGCGCAGCGCGATTATGAGCGCTGACGGGGTGATTGCGCAGGATGTCATTGAACTGGATGGTGCCAGTCCGCGTGGATCAGGGACGCCACTACCGCCCCTGGCTCCCCTGGCTAATATCGACACTCCAGATGGCGATGAGCGGGAACGGGTGATTGCCGCGTTGGAACAAGCGGGCTGGGTGCAGGCGAAAGCCGCCCGGTTGCTGGGCATGACCCCGCGCCAAATCGCGTATCGCGTGCAGATTCTCAATATCAAAATGCGCCGGCTGTAGGTGCAGGAACATCATGCTTAGCGTGCGTAAGCTGTTGAGGTTGTTCATTGGCACTGATTCAGTATAATTTTCACGATAGTTGTTTGAATATAATAAAAAATAAATAAGCTTTTCGGTCAGGCGCTAATTAAATCTGTTGGTGCATTGGGGAAAGGACGCAACTCCTCAACGTCGCGCCAGCGAAAGCGGCCTGACAACAGCGTGGCCTTGCTGGATTGACGTGAGCCGGGAAGGGTGGCGCGAAGCGATGGGGTAGGATAGTTTGGGATGTCGGCCAGTCAGCCAGGCTAAACCTTCGACCAAAACCGTTGAAGAGCCCAAATAAAAACTACACTATACAAAAAAAGCGTGTAGTCATAGCCGCCTCCCCCCGACAAGGTGCTTTCCCCGTATGGATCGTCAACCCATGCAGATTCTGATCGTCGACGATGATCCCGGTATTTTAAGCGTCATCAGCGCTATGCTCCGACGTTGGAACTATCAGGTCGTGTCGGCCAGCAACGGCCTGGAGGCGTGGGAAATCTTGCAGCAACAGCCCATCCGTTTCGTGATCAGCGACTGGATGATGCCCGGCTTGAGCGGACCGGAACTGTTCCAGCGCATTCGTACTGCGGGCACCGATTATTATATTTATCTGATTTTGCTCACTGGTCGTGAAGATAAATCCTCTCTGATCGAAGGCATGGACGCCGGGGCTGACGATTTTCTGGTCAAGCCGGTTCATCGGGAAGAATTGCGGGTGCGGGTGCGGGCGGGCGAACGCATTCTGCGACTGGAGCAACAACTGGCGGAGCGCAATCAGCGCCTCCATGACACGAATCGTTCCCTGTCGCGGGCTTACGCGACGGTGCGCCAGGATCTGGAATCAGCGGCAGCTTTGCAAAAAGCGTTATTGCCCCCCCCCACCCGTCTGCCCGGCGTCACCGTCGATTGGCTGTTTCAGCCCTGTTCATATTTGGCCGGCGACATGATCGACTATTTTTCACTGGGCAATCAGCAATTGATTTTTTATCAACTGGATGTCGCTGGCCACGGGGTGCCATCGGCTCTGTTATCATTTACCGTTCACCGCCTGTTATCGCAGGGATCCGAAGAGCGGCAGTTACTCAAACGAGCCTGGGCGCAATCGCCGGTGCTGGTCGTCAGTGAATTGAATCAGCGGTTCCAGTCACTGGATTCAGCGCTGTATTTCACTATGATTTACGGCTGTCTGGATATGCAGCAGGGCCGAGTGACGCTGACCCAGGCCGGCCATCCCCCACCGTTTTGGCTGCGGCGCGACCGTCGCCAGATCATGCAGGTCGGTCAGGGTGGCTTTCCGGTCGGCTTTTTGCCCGATGTAGCGTATGACGCGGTCGATATTGAACTGGCGGTGGGTGACCGGTTATTTCTGTACTCGGATGGCATCACCGATTGCGAAAATGCCGCTGGCGAATCCTTTTCCGGGCAGCGTCTTGGCCAATTGCTGGAGGAGACTGCGGATTTGCCGCTCAGCACCGTGATTGAACACGTCAGCCGGTCATTGCACGACTGGAAGGGCGATGACCAACACCAGGATGATATTAGCCTGCTGGTGCTGGAGCGCACCCCATGGATCTGACCCGGGCGATCCGCTTGATCATCAACAGCCGTGCTGAGTGTGTCGATCTCATCGGTAGCGCACTCAGTGGCCTGTGCCGATTGACGGCGTTATCGGCGGCGCAGCGGGATCACGTTGAACTGGCCGTAGTGGAAGCCGTGAATAACGCGGTTGAACATGCCTATCAGCAACAGCCGGACTATCCGATCATCGTCGAGTGCCAATTGACGCCGGATCGGTTGAATGTGCGGGTGTGCGATGAAGGCCAGGCTATGGATCCACAGGTGCTGGCGGCGGCGGATGATTTCGCGGTGATGGACCCACTGGACCCCGAATCCTGGAATTATCGCGGGCGCGGGTTAGCAATTATTCGCGCCTGCATGGACGGCGTGACCTATTCGACTTGCCAGGGCGTCAACACGTTGGAAATGAGCATTCAACTGCCCCGTGATCCCTCACACCTCTCCCTTGATGGGCGAGGGCAATGAACGGAACGGTTGGGGCAGAACTTTATCATTTATCAGGGTAGTCAATTTATGCTTGTCATGCATCGCACGGTGGAAGGTATTGATATTGCCGCGCTGTCCGGCCGGCTGGTGATGGCCGACGTCGTCGAGGTTCGCCAGCAGTTGCTCGCGATCATTGAACAGGGCAGCGGCAAGCTGATTCTCGATCTGGCCGAGGTGAGTTTCATGGATTCCAGTGGGCTGTCGGTGCTGGTGTCGGCCTTCAAGGCAGCACGTGCCAAGCACGGCGATATCGTGCTGTTGAAACTGACGCCGCGCGTGCTGGCGCTCATCGAATTGACCCGCCTGCAACAAGTGTTTGCGATTTTCGATGATGAAGCCCCCGCGCTGGCGCGACTCCGTTGAAATGGCTGCGAACTGGCAGTTCCTCGTGCTGGCGCTGGCGGGTTGCGCTGCGCCCGAAGTAGCACCGCCGGATCTGCAACCCAGGGTTCAGGCCGCGCCAGCGACGTTTGAGCTGCCGGAAAGGAAAGCGACGTTTTCCAACGCTGAGGCCATCGCGCTGTTTGAGTCGCAGGTGCCCAGCCAATATCTGCTGGGCGCTGGCGACAAAATCACGGTCATTGTCGCCGGGCGAGCGGATTTGTCCGGGCAGCATACCCTGGGGCCGGATGGCAACATTACCCTGCCGTTCGCCGGGACGATCAACATGCTGGATCTGACCCGTGACCAGGCCACCGAACGGATCAAGCAGGCGCTCTTGCGGTTCTATCTGGAGGTCTACATCACAGTCCGCATCGACGAGTACACCAGCAACCGCATCATCGTGCTGGGGCGCGTTGAAAATCCCGGCATCATCCCTTTCGAGAATAATCCGTCATTGATCGAAGTGCTGTCGCGCGCTGGAGGATTTCCCATTCTGCGCCCGGAGCAGGTGCTGACCCGTTGCGCCGTGATTCGCGGTAATCAAATTCTCTGGATGGATCTCAAGCGCCTGTTGAATGGCGATTTGTCGCTGAATATCCGTCTCAAGCGCGGCGACGTGATCTATGTCCCGGACGCTTACGATACGTCGGTCTATGTCCTAGGCGAGGTCAGACGACCCGGCGTGTACCGGCTGACCCCGCAGATGTCGTTTCTGGATGCCCTCGGGCAGGCGGGTGGGCCAACGGTTGACGCCAATACTGATGATATTCGGGTGATTCGTCTGGGTCAGAATCTGAGCAAAACCGTGGGACTCGATACCTTGCTGACGCCGGATATTCGCCTGAATGTCGCGCTGGAAGAAGGCGATATCGTCTATGTACCGCAAAGCGGAATCGCCAAGGTCGGATACTGGATTAGTAAAATCAACCCGTTAGGGGTGCTGCTCAGTATTCAGAGCATCGCCACGAACGTGAGCGGCGAATGAGCGAGGCGGCGACTCCTGCCGAAGGTTCCGCGGCGAGTCCGGTGCCACTTCCGCCCAGTGGCGCGTTCAAGCCGTTGGTCAGCCTGCGGGAACGCTGGGTTTTGGCGCTGACCGTCATGATGGTCATCGGAGCCATCGCCGCACCGCTCGCCTGGCTCAAGGCTCCGCCGCGCCAGTATGAAACGACAGCCTATATCTATGTCGCCACTCGCTTTGCCAAAGTTCTGAAGGGCGATCAGGAGCTAGAGTTCGCTTCAACCACCCAGTATTTGCAATATGTGGATCAGCAGACGCGCAATCTGGGCCGCTACGACATCGCGCTGGCCACTCTGAATGCGTTGGGTTCCTACCGGTCGCTGTGGCAGCAACCCGGCCAGACCGATCGCAAAGCCGCGCTGGGTCTGGCTAAAGCCATCACCGCCCGGGCGATCAAAGGCACCTACCTGATTGGCGTGACCCTCACCGGTCAACAGGTTGACGGGTTAGCAGAAACGCTGAATAGCCTGCTGCGCGTTTATCTGGAGACGGTGAAGAAAGAAGATTTGTTTGCCAGTGACGAACGGCTCGAGCGACTGCGGGAACGGCAAACCCGGCTGGCGGAAGATATTCAGGAAAAATCCACCCGGCGGGCCACGCTGGCCGAACAACTGGGGGTGACCGGCTTTGAAGACAAAACCCAGAACCCCTACGAGCGCTTGTTGCAGGAAAGTCAGACGGCACTGGCCGCTTTGGGGCGGCGACGGATCGAAGCAGAAGTGGCGTTACGCGCCTATGACGCCAAGCAAAATCCGGGAGCCAAGGCCGCGCTGGATGCGGCCGCCGGACAAATTGTCGCCAATGACAGCGGATTGAACAGCCTCAAGTATCACCTGCTGGCGCGGCGCGGGCAGTTGCTGGACGAAATTAGCGGTCTGTCGCCACAGCACCCCTTGCGCACCGTTGCCGAGCGCAAATTGCGGGATTTGGAGAACGAGGTGAAGACTGCCTCGGAAAAATTGCTGGACGAAGCCCGTTTTCAGTTGCTGGAACAGCGTCGGACGGCCGTGCGCGAGATGCGGGAGGTTGAACAGGCGCTGTTGACTGAACAGCAGCGGCTACAGGAAAAAACCACCTGGTTCATCAATAATAATAATGAAGGCGTGGATCTGTCTCAGGACATCAGCCGGGCGCGCACGCAGTTGGACGCGGTCAACGAACGCATTGACTTTCTGACGCTGGAATCGGAAGCACCGGGGTTTCTGCGCCTGCAATCGGCCGCGATGCCGCCCGAATATCCGGTTGGCGGCGGGCCGAAGAAGTTGGTCGCGCTGGCGTTAATGGCCGCCATCGCTTTGGGTCTGATCACGCCGATCATTCTGGATCTGCTAGATTCCCGCATCAAGACCGCGGCGCAGGTGCATCGCTTGCTGGAGTTTGCGCCACTCGCGGCTTTGCTGGACAAACGTGACCCGCGCAACCGGCGGGTCTGGAGTGATCAGATGCGCCGGCTGATCCTGACGCTGGGTCGGGAAAGTCGTCAGCACGGGACGCGGCGGATCGTGTTGACTTCGGTGGAAGCGGGTAGTGGGGTTACGGAATTGATCCTGGACCTGGCGCGGGAACTGGCTCTCGATGGGTTGCGGGTGATTGCGGTGGAGGCGAATGCGTTGAAACCGGATGAACGCTACATGACCCCGGTGCTGGGGCCGGGTCTGATCGATGTGCTCAATGGTGAGATCCCGCTGGATCAGGCGATTGCGCCTGCTGAGGCGGAGTTGCCGGATCGGATGGCGGTAGGACTGGCCTTGCAGCGCCACTTGCCGTTTTACAATCGCTTTCCGGCGATGCTGGATCCCTTGCTGGAGCGCTACGACCTGATATTACTGGATGCGCCACCGGTGTTGCTGTCCGCAGATACCGAATTTCTGGCGCGTTATGCCGACGCGGTGCTGTTGGTGGTAAGCGCCCGGCAGACGCTCAAGGGCGAACTCAAGCGAGCGGCTCGGTTGCTGGAGAAAGCCGCGCCCCGGGTGTTCGGGGTCATCGTCAACCGGTTGCAGGTTTATCACGGCGGCGGCTATTACGCCGAAGTGATCAAGAAATACGAAGACAGCGAACAGGCAGCGGCGCACCTGTTGCAGGTGCGCCTGGATCAGGATCGGGTTGCCCGGGCACCGGAAGTCAGCGATGCTTTAGCCGCGAAAGGCGGGCGCTGGCTGCGGTTATCATGGCCTCTGGTTTTCAAAAGAGCGTTACGGAGAACTTAACGGATGGTTACTCCCCTGGTGTATGCCCTGCACAGCGGCAACCTGTACGGCACGGAACGGATGGCGCTGGCGACCCTGCAAGGCTTGCAGGCTCGGTTCGCGCCGGTGCTGCTGGCGCCGCCCGGTCCGGCGCTGGCCGAAGCCGGGCGGTTGGGCATTCCCGGCGAATCTTTCGCCAGTCCCCGCGAATTTGCGCAGCGTTTGCGCCCCTGGCTGGCGAAACATCGGCAGGTGGCGTTTATTGCGACCGGCGTGGTGCATTCGCTGGCGTTCCTGGCGCTCAACGTCTGGTACCGGCGCAAAGCGGTTCATCTGCATCTGGTGCATGGCGGTACCGACGAGCGCCTCAGTTATGGCCGCAAGCGCCTGCTGAACCCGACCGGTGTGGTGCTGGTGGCGGTGTCGGATTTCGTGCGGGAGCGCTTGATCGCCCACGGCGTGAATCCCCACCGGATTCAGGTCATTGAGAATTTTCTGACGGATGAGCGGGTTCAGACTGCCCCACGTCGCCCGCCTTTTGATGCCGCTGGTGTGCGGCGGGTGGTGATCGTGTCGCGGATTGACCCGATCAAACGAGTGGATCTGTTGCTGGATGCGCTGGATCGGCACCCGGAACTGGGCGCACTGTCTTTCCGCATTCTGGGATCCGGCTGGGATTTGGCGAAACTGCGCCAGCGAGCCGCTGAACGTCATCCCAATGTGCATTTCTCCGGTTTCAGCGCGGACGTGCCTGCCGAACTGGCCGCTGCTGATCTGCTGCTGCATCTCTGCCCCAGCGAACCGTTCGGGCTGGCGATTCTGGAAGCGATGGCCGCTGGCGTCCCGGTACTCACGCCGGACAGCGGTGGAGCCGGGTTGCTGGTTGAGGAAGGGGTTTCCGGAGGCCGATTCCGGGCTGACGACGCTGAGGTACTGGCAGTCCGGCTGTGGGACTTGCACCAGGCCGAACCGCAATTATTGAACCACTGGGTAGCCGGTGGCGATCATGCCTTGGCGACCCGCTTTTCCCAGCGCGAGCGACTGGCCGACTACGCACATCTGCTGGCCGAGGTGGAATGATGAGTAAAGCCCCTACAAGCGCTCACCTCCCCCCTTTGAAAAAGGGGGACCGGGGGGGATTTCGCACGGGTGGCAGGGTCCAAATCCCCCCTAACCCCTCTTTGCTAAAGCTGACCATTACCCACATCGTTTTAGACTATTTTCGGATAGAATCCAAGGAGTCTTGTTCCCTTTGACGATCAGTGAGGTGAGCGATGGACA
>JAIFNF010000133.1 GCA_020047885.1 Gammaproteobacteria bacterium
AGGCGCTACAGGACGCGCCGCCGATTAGCAAAACGCGGGTCAACATCCGCAAAGCTGATCTCACGATTGGGCGGGGCGGAGTCAGTGCCGCAGAGACGGTGACCGCTTTGGGCATCACTCTCGATGAACGCGACATCGTATTACCCGATCTGCTCACCGACTTGCAAGACAAGACGCAACTCACTCGCCGTAGCCTGGTGCGGATTCTCAATGACAGCGGGCGACTGAATGACTTTAGCCGCAATCCGCAACAGTTCATCGAACTGGCGACTGAAGTGGTCAATCGCAGTAAACGGCTGGCTTTGGTAGACGGCATCAAATACCAGCGCCTTGGCGACGAAGGCTATTACGCCCAGGAATTGTTTGAGCAGGAAGAATTGACCGGTTACTTGAAAAACCTGCTGGCGGTTGAAAAATCGGTCTACGAACAGATTGTTTATGATTCAGCCGGAGTCGAGCGCACCTTTGCTGAACAATTGGAGAAGAATGAAGCCGTGAAGGTCTACGCCAAGCTCCCGGGCTGGTTCAAAGTCCCGACGCCATTGGGTAGCTATAACCCGGATTGGGCCGTACTGATCGAGAAAGACGGCGCGGAACGGCTTTACTTCGTGGTAGAGACCAAAGGTGGCCTGTTCACTGACGATTTACGCGACAAGGAAAGCGCCAAGATTGCGTGTGGGAAAGCCCATTTCGAGGCGCTACGAGTGGATGCGACACCGGCTCAATACATCGTTGCCGGAACCATTAACGATTTAATGGCAAATTGTGACAATTTCCGTTTAGATACTATCTATTAACTGAATTTGAAAGTATTTTTTATACTTTTACGGAGTCCGACGCATTGACCATTAAAATTGCGACCTGGAACGTCAACTCGCTGAAAGTGCGCCTGCCGCAGGTGCTGGCGTGGCTGGGTCAGCAGCAACCCGACATTCTGGCTCTGCAGGAAACCAAGCTGTCCGACCCGGACTTCCCGGCGCTGGACATCGAGAATGCGGGCTATCAATCCCGGTTCGCCGGGCAGAAAACCTATAACGGCGTGGCGATCCTCAGCCGACAGCCCGCCCGCGACGTGGTGACCGACCTGCCCGGCTTGGACGACCCGCAACGCCGGGTGCTGGGCGCAACTATTGGGAACATCCGGGTGCTGAATCTCTACATTCCCAACGGCCAGGCAGTCGGCTCCGACAAATACGCCTACAAACTCGCTTGGCTGGAGCAGCTCATCGCCTGGGTAGCCACCGAACTCGCCCGGCATCCCCAACTGGTCATCCTGGGCGATTTCAACATTGCCCCGGAAGATCGCGATGTGCATGATCCAACCGCCTGGGTCGGACAAGTGCTGTGCAGCGAACCGGAACGGACGGCGTTTCAGCGCTTATTGAACCTGGGACTGCACGACGCCTTCCGCCGATTCGTGCAGGAAGAACGCAGTTTCAGTTGGTGGGACTACCGCGCTGCTGCCTTTCGCCGCAATCTGGGGATGCGCATTGACCATATTCTGATCAGCCCCGCGTTAGCAACGACCTGCACCGCGTGCTCGATTGACACCGCCCCACGTCGGCTGGAGCGCCCTTCCGATCATGCGCCGGTCGTTGCCGAATTCAACCTTGACCTTCCTTGAAGTGAGCTGTCCATGGAACACTATCCCCATAACCTGCTGGTCACCGGCGGTGCCGGCTTCATTGGCTGCAACTTTGTCCGCCATCTGCTGGCGACCGATCCCGATATCCGCATCGTCACGCTTGACCTGCTGACCTACGCCGGTTCGCTGGACAACCTGCGCGACTTGCCCGATGCCGCCCGGCATCACTTCGTCCAGGGCGATATTGGCGACCGGACGCTGGTAGACCGCCTGCTGCGCGAACATCAGATTGACACCATCGCCCACTTCGCCGCCGAAAGTCATGTGGATCGTTCTATCACCGGGCCAGCCGCGTTTGTGCAAACCAACCTGGTCGGGACGTTCACCCTGTTAGAAGCGGCGCGTCAGTTTTGGCTGGAGGGGAACAGGGCGGAATCTTGCCGGTTCCACCATATTTCCACCGACGAGGTCTACGGTACGCTCAAGCCCGACGATCCACCGTTCACCGAAACCACGCCCTACGCGCCGAATTCACCCTACTCCGCCTCCAAGGCCGGTTCCGATCATCTGGTGCGCGCCTACTTCCATACCTACGGCTTACCCGTCGTCACCACCAACTGTTCCAACAACTACGGCCCGTTCCAGCACGGCGAGAAGTTCATCCCCACGGTAATTCGTTCCTGCCTGCTGCAAAAATCCATTCCGGTCTACGGCGATGGCACCAACATTCGCGACTGGCTGTATGTCGAAGATCATTGTCGGGGGATTGAGGCGGTGATTCGCCGGGGGCAACCGGGCGAAACGTATAATATTGGGGGCTGCAACGAATGGGCGAACCTCGATATTGCCCGACTCATCTGCCAGTTACTCGATGAACGCCGCCCGGAACATGCCCCGCATGAGAAGCTGATTACCTTCGTCACCGACCGCCCCGGCCATGATTGGCGCTATGCGATTGCTGCTGACAAAATGGAGCGGGAACTGGGCTGGAAGCCGCTGGAAACCTTCCAAAGCGGCATCGCCAAAACCGTGGACTGGTACCTGCAACGCCACGCCACTGATCCGGCCTGGGTCGGCATGGTCGCTGAATGACGCATTGGACAGCTTGCAAGGGCTTTTACTAACGGTTGCCATTAATAACGCAATGCGTTAGTATTTTGCCATGATCAAAACTTTCGCGACCAAAGAGACGGCGGCTGTATTCGCGCATGAACGGGTTCGTCGCTTTGGCGCAGACTGGTTGCAAACCGCACGGCGCAAACTGGCGCAGCTCAACCGGGTATTATCGGTTGAAGAGTTACGCATTCCACCCGGCAATCGGCTGGAAAAGCTCTCCGGCGACCATGAAGGTCAATGGAGTATCCGCATCAACGACCAGTGGCGAATTTGTTTTGAGTGGCGCGATAGCCACGCCTGGAATGTCGAAATCGTTGATTATCATTGAGGTGAGTACCCGTGACCATTCGCGTTGAAGACCTGGACCAAATCGATTTTTCCGATGTGGCAGAAGGGGGCAAGCTGCCACCGGTAGCCCCTGGCGAGATCCTGCTGGAAGACTTTCTGAAGCCGATGGGTTTAACTCAGTACCGGTTGGCCAAAGAGATTGGCGTACCGCAGCGCCGCATTGGCGAGATTGTCGCAGGCAAGCGGGCGATTACCATGGACACCGGATTACGCCTGGCGCACTTCTTCGGGATGAATGAAGGTTTTTGGATCGGCCTGCAAACGGACTACGATATGGCTATAGCAAAAAAGACCCTGGTTAATGTGCTGTCGCGGATTCATCGTTTCAAACCGGGATCAGGTCCTTCATCGTCGACACGGACAGCCTCTCGGCAATCTGCCTGAACAGACGTAGTTCCCCCTTTAATCTTCAATGACCTGGGCGCTTGCCCAACAACTTTTACTGAATCGAACTCATGCCCTATCCGACTTTTCAGCACCTGCGCAGTCACCCCGTTCCCGCCCTGCGGCTGGAATTCCAGGAATACCGCCATATTGCGACCGGCGCCCGGCATCTCCATTTGGCTGCCGACGATCCGCATAACGCCTTCATGGTGGCCTTTTTAACCGTGCCGCATGACTCCACTGGCGTCGCGCATATTCTGGAACATACCTCACTGTGTGGGAGTCAGCGCTATCCCGTGCGCGATCCGTTTTTTATGATGATTCGCCGGTCGCTAAATACCTTCATGAACGCGTTTACCAGCAGTGACTGGACTGCTTATCCGTTCGCCAGCCAGAATAAAAAGGATTTTAATAATCTGCTGGACGTCTATTTGGATGCCACGTTTTTCCCATTACTGAATGAATATGACTTCGCCCAAGAAGGCCACCGCCTGGAATTTGCGCAACCCGACAATCCACAGTCGGAACTGCTGTTCAAGGGCGTCGTGTTCAACGAAATGAAAGGCGCATTGAGTTCACCGGTGCAACGACTGGGGCATGAATTGCAAGAACGCCTGTTTCCCACGATTACTTACCATTACAACAGCGGCGGCGATCCCACGGTCATCCCTGATCTCACCCACGCGCAACTTAAAGCCTTTCACGCCCGCCACTACCACCCGTCCAACGCCATTTTCCTCACCTACGGCGACATTCCCGCCGCTGAACACCAGGAGCGCTTCGAGACAGGGGCTTTGAGCCAATTTCAGGCGCTGGCGCTGGATCTGGCGATTCCCGACGAGCGCCGCTACCCCGAGCCGGTGACCGATCTCATCCACTATCCCCTGGATGGCGCTGAGGATTTAGAAGACCAAACGCATATCGTGCTGGGCTGGCTGCTGGGACCGGTTACGGATCCAATGGCGACGTTGCGGGCGCGGCTGTTAAGCGATGTGCTGCTGGACAACAGCAGTTCCCCATTACGCAACGCCCTGGAAACTTCGGAACTCGGCACCTCGCCCTCACCGTTATGCGGCTTCGACACCGCTACCCGTGAAGCCACCTTCGTCTGCGGGCTGGAAGGCTCTAATCCCGAATGTGCGGAAGCCGTTGAGGCGCTGGTGTTTGACGTGCTGCAACAAGTCGCTGCTGAAGGGGTGCCGCAGGACGCCATTGATGCCGCCCTGCATCAACTGGAATTGAGCGAGCGGGAAATTACCGGCGATGGCTTTCCCTACGGTCTACATCTGATCATGGACGCGCTGACCCCGGCGATTCACGGCGCGGATCCGCTCTCCGCCCTGGACAGCGATCCCCTGCTGGAACAGCTTCGTGCCGAAAGCCGCGATCCCGGCTTTATCCCGCAACTGATCCAGCAACTGCTGCTGGACAACCCTCACCGGGTGCGGCTGACCATGGCCCCGGATGCCGAACTCAGCACGCAGCATGCCATGGCGGAACGGGAACGTCTGGCGGCGATTAGCGCCACACTAACTGATGCCGATCAAGCACGCATCATTGAACAGGCGCGCATTCTGGCCGAACGCCAGCAGCGTCAGGATGACCCGGAACGCCTGCCGAAAGTCGGTCTGGACGACATCCCCCCCGACTTGAAAATCGCCGAGGGTGTCAGCCGCCCGGTCGGCGACCTGCCCACCACTTGGTACGCCCAGGGCACCAACGGTATCGTCTATCTGCAAGCCATTCTCGACTTGCCGGCGCTGGAACCCGATGAACTGGACCTGCTGCCGCTGTTCTGCGCTTGCCTGAGTGAAGTCGGCAGCGCCGGGCGCGATTACCGAACGACGCAAGCCCGGCAGGCGGCGGTCACGGGCGGACTCAGCGCCCGGGCGGTGGTGCGCGGCGGTATCAACGATGTGCAACAGGCCAAAGGCGTCATGGTCGTCGCCGGTAAGGCGCTGTCTCGCAATCAGGCCGCGCTGTCCGACCTGCTGTGGGAAACCCTGACCCGCGCCCGTTTTGACGAGCTGCCCCGGTTGCGGGAGCTGGTCGCCCAGATGTGCGCCCATCGTGAAGAAGCCATCACCGACCACGGTCACCTGCTTGCGCTGGCCGCCGCCAGTTCCAGCTTGAGTCCCGTCGCTGCCCTCAACCATCGCTGGGAAGGCATGGCCGGGCTGAAACAACTCAAGGCCCTGGACGAGGCACTGGAGGACGCCGGGGAACTGGCGGCGTTCGCCGCCTGCCTGGAACAGTTGCGCGACCGCCTGCAATCGGCGCCCCGCCAACTGCTGGTGGTCAGCGAAGCCGAACGGCAGGCCGACATCGCCGCCGCCTTGGCGAAGACCTGGCGCAATGCCTCAGCCGTCCCCGCTGCCACCTTCACCCTCAGCCCGCCCGAAGCTGCGCCGACTCGCCTGGGGTTCAGCGTCAACACCCAAGTCAACTTCTGCGCCAAAGCCTATCCCACCGTGGCCTCGAATCATCCCGATGCGCCGGCGCTGCACGTCCTCGGCGACTTCCTGCGCAACGGCTACCTGCATCGCGCCATCCGCGAACAGGGCGGGGCGTATGGCGGCGGTGCGGGCTATCATCCCGACAGTGGCGCATTCCGCTTTCATTCCTACCGCGACCCGCGACTGGCCGACACGCTGGCCGATTTCGACCGGGCGCTGGACTGGCTGCACACGTTCGACCATCCGGCCCGGACTCTGGAAGAAGCCATTCTCGGCATCATCGCTGCAATCGACAAACCCGGTTCCCCCGCGGGTGAAGCGATTAGTGCGTTCTTTGGTACACTGTTCGACCGTACCCCGGAACAGCGCCGTGCTTATCGACAACGGGTATTAGCAGTGACGCTGGAGGATTTGCAACGAGTCGCCGCCGCCTATCTGCAACCCGAATCCGCCCACTGCGCCGTACTCAGCGACGCCCGAACGCTGAGCGAACAGGCCGATTTAACCGTCATTGCTGCTTGACTGCCCGGTTCCGCTGACCCATCGAGAGTCTCAACCCATGCGTAAACCACCGCCGCCACCGCCGCGTCTCCGCCTCGAGGAATTGCCGACCGCCGAACTGATCGCCCGCGGCCAGGCATTGATGACAGCGCAGAATTACAAAGACGCTATCGACGTCTACAAGCTGCTGTTGAAGCGCGAACCGCAAGCCGAAGCCGGTTGGCGCGAGGCGCTGGCCAAGGTCTACCTGGAACGTGCCAAACAACTGGCCGACAAGGCCATGTACCGGGAAGCCGCAATTATTTGGGAAAATCTGCCCAGCCTTTGCGGTCAGGCTCCACATCCGGAACTCTATGTCAGTTGGCTGCTGCACACCGGCCAATACCCCAAAGCCATGCGCGCCTATGTGCAACATACCGCTGCGCTGTCCGGCGCGGGTGAACTGGAAGCCCGACTGGCGGCGCTCGCACTGGCGGGCCAAAAGGAGATCCTTCAGGCCTTGCCGCAGGACGCACCCTTGCGCCGGTTACTCAGCCTCGCCCAAGCCGCGCTGCGCGCCTACAGTCAAGGCGAAGCGGAAGCCGTGGTGCGCGACTGCCTGCAAAACATCCCGATCCGTTCCCCCTACCGGGATCTGCGGCAGACGCTTTCGGCGTTACTGAAACTGGAAACCGATCCGGCTGGCGCACCGGCGCTGGTCGAACGCATTCCGCCGACCTCGCCCTACCACGACCTGGCGGTTATCGTCCGCGCCGTCGCGGCCCCCAAGCCTGCCCAGGTGCTGCTGGCGCTTGATGCCACCCAGCGCGATCTGGCGGTCAGTCTGTTCGGTCTGGATGCCCGGCAACTCAAACTGCTCAAGGAATCAACGCGACTTGGCGAGCACCCGAAAGACAAAACCCTGTTTGATTTCATCACGAATAACTTGGCGCTCCTGGATCGGGAACAAGCCCGCCACGCCGCTCTGGCGCTGTTGTCAGGCTACCCGCGGGGTCAGTCCACCTACACGCAATGGTTTGGCCCCTTAACGCCTTTCGAAACCCATCGCCTTGCGGCGCTGCGCGCTGAACAAACCGAGGATAGCCACGCGGCGCTGCGCGAATGGCAAACCTGCGTGAGTGTGCTGACGCAGGATGCGCGCCACCCCGATGATCGGTTAATGATCGCGCTGATCCTGCGCCAGATGGCGAAACTGAGCCAGCATGAAGAATACTTCTGGGGCGACCCCGCAAAGCCGCTCGCCGAGTACCTGGAAAAGAGCCTGGAATTCGATCCGGACGACCGGGATGTCTACCTGCAACTGGCGACGCTGTACCGGGAAGCTGAAGACGACAAGGCTTATCACGCCTGGGTGGAACGTGCGGTCAAGCAATTTCCCGATGATCCACAGGTCTTGATCGCCGCGGTGGTCACCGCTACCGCCCGCAAATCGTATAAAAAAGCCGCTGGCTTCGCCAAGCGGGTGCTGGATCTCGATCCGATCAATACCAAAGCCCGTGCGCTCCTGATCAATGCCCATCTGGCCCACGCCCGTAAACAACTGATCGCTGGTAAATACCCCCTGGTGGAAAAGGAGTTGAACGCCGCCAACCAGTTGGAGCGGGACACCGCGCGTACCGGCGTCATCGAAATCCACCGGGGGCTGTTGGCGTTCCGGCAGGTTCACCGTGAACAAACCCAGCACTGGCTGCGGGAAGGTCTTCGTCTGGCGGGTAGCCCCTTCCTGGGCTGGGTGCGTTTAGCGGTCGAAGCCTCCCGTCTCGACCTCGAGCCGGAGCTGTTCGTGCGCGACCTGGCGCTCGGCGATCCCCGCAAATTCACCGTCAGCCACAGTGAATTGTTGACGGTGATGAAATGGATCAACGCTTATCACGAAGAAGGCGTCGAAGACCTCGGTTCGGTGCTGGAAGATGTCGAAAAGCCGCTGAAACGGGCGATCAAGGCCTTGCGCAAGGAAGAAGATCTGCTGCTGGTCTGCGAGGCGTTGCATCAAGCGCCGCATTACGAGTTGCTGGAATACGTCGCAACCGGGGCGCTCAGTCATTATCCAGAGCGGCCGCTGTTCATTTATTACCAGATTTATGGTCGCGCCGAGGGCGACGCCGACGAACTCAAGGATCGCGAGGTTGACCAACTGGAGGCGGCCATGCGCCGGGCGCTCTCGGACAAGAATCACCGCGCCAAGATGCTGATCGAACGCTTTCTGGAAGAATATGAACCCGACTTCGGATCGCCCTTTGGCCTACCCATGTCAGGGGTTCCTCACGATTTTACGGACATGATTGAGGAGCTGCGTGACATGCTGGAGCAGGTTCCGCCCGCGATGCGCGACCAGATGTTGGACATGATGTTGAAAGGGATGCCCATGGATAAGGATATGCCGCCGGAATTGCAAAGAAACCTCATTAAAGCGGTACTGCTGGGGGGAATGAACGCTGAAGACCTCGTCAATGACGACGGCGACATCGTCCTGCCCATGCCCGGAGGCGGCGGTCGCGGCGGTCGCCCCAACCGCCGGAGATCCTAATGCTCAATCCATTTACTGTATTAGGCGTCGCCGAAACGGCTGACGACGACACCATCAAGAAAGCCTATCTGCAACAGGTGCGTGAACATCCGCCCGAGCGGTCTCCCGAACGCTTCCAAGCGGTTCGCGCTGCCTACGAAGCGATCAAAACCCGGCGGGATCGCCTGAGTTACCGATTGTTCCAGCAAGAAACCGCGGATTTATCGACGCTCATCGTCTCGGCTCTCAAGCCGGGTCCCCTTCGGCGCCCGAGTGAGGCGCAATTACGGCAATGGCTGAACAGTCGCCTGACCGGCCAGAAGTAAAGACTCTCATGGCTACCGAAATTAAAGAACAACTCCTGGAGCGTTTCCGCGCCTATCTGGACGAACCGCCTGATCTGACCCCCGATGAAGCAGGCGTCGCGGAACGACGGACTGATCTGTATGCGCTATTTACCGAATTGGTGGCGATAAAAACCGAGGTTCGGCTGGAATCGCGCCAGCTCAAAACCGCCATGGATGACTTCAGAGCGGTCTTTGCCACGCTACAAACCAGCCAGTCCCAATTGGGCCAGGAACTGGATCGCGCCCACCAGAGGACTCCTGACCACCAGTGGGCGATGCTCAAACCGGTGTTGCTGGATCTGGTAGAACTACGGGATCGTTTCGAGGCGGGATTGCGCGTTTTGCAAAACTATCGCCCCACGTTCTGGGTTCGATTGCTGGGTCGGCGACGACGGGAGCGGGATTTACTGCATGCGATGACCCAGGGTCAGGACATCAGCCTGCGTCGGCTCGATCAGCTTTTGAACGCCCACCAGGTCATCCCACTGGACGCTGAGGGGAAAAAGCTCGATCCCCACACCATGCGCGCCGCCGAACTGGACGAGCGTCCGGATGTCCCCAATGGCGTCGTCACCGAAGAACTGCGCCGGGGTTACCTCTGGCGGGGCGAATTGCTCCGCCTCGCGGAAGTCAAGGTCAACCGTCGAACGGAACCCGTGGTTGATGCTGCGCCTGCTGAAGATCCGCCGACTGAACACGCTGAACAGGAGTGAACAATGACCCGCCGTCTCCTTCTGTGCCTCTTGCTGATCCTTGCCACTGGCGCACAAGCCGAGTCCCCGCCGATCCTGATCGGGATTAACGCCGAGTTTGGCGTTGTCGGCAGCACGTCGGCGCAGGCGATTCGTCTGGGCGCACAGATTGCCATAGACGAAGTCAACGCCAGCGGCGGTGTCTTGAATGGTCGGCCCCTCGCCCTGGTGGAAAAGGACGACCGTTCGGTGCCAGCGCGCTTTATCAAGAATCTGCGGGAGTTTGCGGCTGACCCCAACATCATCGCCGTACTCTGCGGCAGGTACAGCCCGGTGGTCGTCGAAGCGATCCCGAAGATTCACCAACTCAAACTCCCGCTGCTCGATCCCTGGGCGGCGGCTGACCCGATCACCACCCACGATTTCCGGCCCAACTACATTTTTCGCTTGTCGCTTCGGGATACCTGGGCTATCCAGGTCATGTTTCGCCACGCAGCGCAGCGCGGCGCACGCAAGATCGGCCTGCTGGCACCCAATACCGAATGGGGGCGCAGTAATCTCAAAGCCGCTGAAAACCTGAATCAGACCGATTCGCAAATCACGCTGGTTGACACCCAGTGGTATCACTGGGGCGATGCTTCGTTGCTGAATCAATACCAGACGCTCAGAACCGCCGGCGCGGAGATGGTATTCCTGATTAGCAACGAGCGCGAAGGCATCATCTTCGTCAAAGAGATGGCCGCGCTCCCCAAAGAACAACGCCTGCCGATTCTCGCGGCGTGGGGCATCACCGGGGGTAATTTCTTTGAAGGTGCCGGTTCCGTGCTCCGGGACATTGACTTCGCCGTTGTGCAGACCTATTCCTTCATCGGTGCCAACGACCCGGTGGCGCAACGCGTGGCGCAGGCCGCCCGGCGCTACGGCATTGATGACCCCCGGCGCATCCCATCCCCGGTCGGGGTGGCTCACGCTTACGACCTGGTTCACATTCTGGCCCGCGCCATCCAGATCGCTGGATCTACCGACCGCAGCGCGATTCGGGATGCTCTGGAACAGGTCACTAATTATCCGGGTCTGGTCAAAAACTACCCACAGCCCTTCACGGCTGACCAACATGACGCCTTGTCGCTACAGGAAGTGTTCATGGCGCGTTACGCCGACGATGGGGCGATTGTTCGCATTGACCCGAGTAGCGCAGCGCAATAATGACCATCTGGCTTCAACGAGGTCGCGTCTGGATTGACCGTCGTCTTCAACGGCGCATCATTGCCTATTCCGTGACTGTGATACTGAGCATCAGCTTGATTTTTGGCGCTATCTCACTGGTGGCGACCCTCTGGATCATCCGACAACACCATCACATGACGGCTGAACAGAAGCTTGACCGGATCGTCGCCCGCCTGGACGACAAAGTGGAGCTGTTTGTGCGCCATACCCAGGATTTATCAAAAAACCCCATCGTGTTCAGTGCGCTGCTCGATTCCAGCGGCCGGAACACTTATCTGTTGCCCTTCTTCGCCCGTTATCAATTTCCTCTCGAAGAACCCCACGGTCTGGCGCTGTGTGATTTCGAGGGAACCCTGCTCGCGCAACAAAAGGTTTACCCGGTGGGCTGTCTGACTGAATGGCCGCAGAGTCAGGCGGTGATGAATAACGAGCAACTACAGGCAACGCTCATTGCGATCGAACACAAGCCGTATCTGGCACTGTTCCAACCGGTTTCGTATCCCGGAACCGGCCGCACGGAAGGTTATATTGTCGCGGCTCTGGATCTGGAGGCGCTGGTCGCGGAAAAGAATCTGGCTGGACCGCAGGCCACGTTGACACTCCGCTCTGCCGATGGCCACCTCCAGTTCGTCACCCGAGTTGACCCCCCAACCACGCTCCACCCATCAATCCATGAGCAGTCGGTCCGTATGCTGTTTGCCAACGGACCGTTCAATGCCATCGGGTTATCGCTCACGCTTGATGAACCCGCCGATGTGCTCGCCGGCATCGCACCGGTTCTCGCGGGCTATGGCCTGGGCACCCTGGCGCTGCTGACCTTGGCGCTCGCGCTGTCACACCAATTAGCGCGTCGGGTCGCCGAACCTTTGTTGACGCTCAATCGCACCGCTCGTCAAATCACCGCTGAGGGTTTGACCACGGACTTGATCGCCTCGGAGCGTATCGACGAAATCGGCGAACTCACGGATTCTTTTAATCACATGGTCACGGCCTTGCGTCAATCCCAGGAAGGGTTGGAGGCTCAGGTACACGCACGAACCGAAGAACTTCGGTATGCGCTTGCCAATGTTGAGCAAAGTGAATCCCGCTTCCATACCCTGGTGGATTTACTGCCCTACGGGGTGCAGGAAAGCGACCTCACCCACCGCATCACGTTTGCTAACCCCGCGCTGGAACGCCTGCACGGCAGCCCAGTGAATGGTTTGGACGGGCAGTTCATCTGGGATTTTCTGGCGGATGATGACGAGCGTGCAACCCTGCGAGACTATCTGCAACTTCTGGTGCGCGAACAACCGCCGCCCACGCCTTACTTCACGAAAAATCGTCGCCCCGATGGCAGTATTATCGATGTGGAGGTTAATTGGACCTACCGCTATGATGAATGTCATCAGTTGCAAGGGTTTATCACCGTGGTGACCAATATTACCGAACGCAAACAGATGCAGGCGGCCTTACAGGAGCGGGCGATTCGTGATCCATTGACCGGGTTATTTAACCGCCGCTACCTGGATGAAACGCTGCCGCGTGAACTCAGCCGTTGCCAGCGCAGTGGCGAACCCCTGGCGGTCGCCATGCTGGACTTGGATCACTTTAAACGCTTCAATAACGCCTATGGTCATGCGGCTGGCGATACCGTGTTGCAAGCAGTCGGTGATTTGCTGCAACGATCGCTGCGCACCAGCGATATTGCCTGTCGTTACGGCGGTGAGGAACTGACGATTGTGATGCCCGGTTCTTCACTAAACAATGCGCGATCACGGCTGGACGATTTACGGCAAATCTTGATGAACCTGCGGCTGTGTTACCCACAAGGCGAGCTGCCGGCGGTGACGATGTCCGTGGGTATTGCCGAGGCGACACTAGTGGAATTCGATGCCGCCAAACTATTAGCGCGAGCGGACGCCGCCCTTTATCAGGCGAAAAGACAAGGCCGCAATCAAACCGTGGTCATAGCTAATGAATCCCGAATCTCTAATCCCTGAAACCGAGTAATTTACCCTCATGGCTGAAAAAATCATTGGCATCGACCTCGGCACCACCAACTCTGAAGTTGCCGTGGTAGAAAATGGTCAAGTCACCGTCATCGACATCACTCCGGGCCACCCGATCCTGCCCTCCTTCGTCGGCCTGGCCGATGATGGCGCCATCCTGGTCGGCGAACCGGCCAAGAATCAATATGTGATTTACCCGGAGCGCACCATCAAATCCATCAAGCGCCGCATGGGTAGCGCTGACCGGGTGGAATTGGGCGAGGCGCATTACACGCCGCAGGAAATCTCCGCCATGATCCTGCGCCGGCTGAAATCCATCGCCGAGGCGCATCTGGGTGAGACGGTGCAAAAGGCGGTCATCACCGTTCCGGCCTACTTCTCGGACGCCCAGCGCCAGGCCACCCGGGAAGCCGGTGAAATTGCCGGACTGGAAGTGATGCGGATCATCAACGAACCGACCGCCGCCGCCCTGTCCTACGAAGCGAACCATCAGGGTCACAAAAAGGTGCTGGTTTACGATCTGGGCGGCGGCACGTTTGACGTGTCGGTGGTCAGCATTGAAGACAACGTTGTGGAAGTGCTGGCCAGCCACGGCAACAACCATCTGGGCGGCGATGATTTCGACGCGAAGATTATTGCGCATCTGGTGGAGCATCTGAAAACGCAGGGCGCTGACCCGACCGCTTCGCGTAAAGCTATGGCTCGCATCAACCGGGCAGCGGAACTCGCCAAGATTGCGCTCTCCGACCAACCCTATACCCGGATTGAAGAAGAATACCTGCTGGAGAAGGCAGGGACGCCGGTTCATTTGTCGCTAGAGTTCGCGCGGCATGACTATGAAGCGATGATCCACGGCTATATCGACGAGACCCTGGAAGCGGTGCATATCGCTCTGAAAGGCGCGAATCTGACCGTCTCCGATATCGATGAAGTGTTGCTGGTCGGTGGCGCGACGCGCACTCCGGTCATTACCGAGCGGCTGGAAGCGGATATGGGCTTGACCGTGCGTGCCGAGGTCAATCCGGATTTGTGCGTCGCGACGGGCGCCGCTATTCAGGCGGGGATGCTGGCCGGCGAATCAGTGTCCGCCGTGCTGGTCGATATTACCCCCTATACCTTCGGCACCAGCGCTGTCGGTGAACAGAATGGCGTCCCCTATCCCTACGTCTATGTGCCGATCATCCATAAGAACACGCCGATTCCAGTTACCAAGAGCGATGTGTTTTATACCATGTACGATCACCAGCCGGTGGTCGAGATTGATGTGTATCAGGGTGAAGATCCGGACGCGCTGAACAATATTGAAATTGGCGAGTTCCTGGTGGAGAACCTGAGCAAGGCACCCGCTGGTAATCCCATCGTGATTCAGTTCGCCTTGGATCTGAACGGGATCATGAACGTCACCGCCCGGGAGAAAAATACCGGGCTGGAGAAGTCGATCCGCATTGACAATGTGCTGTCCCAGCTCAAGGAAGGCGAGTTGCAAACGGCGCGGGCACGGGTTGACGCGCTGTTCGGGGCGGAAGAGCGGCCGCTGGCCAAGCCGATGACCGCCGCCACCGAGCATCAACTGACCGTACAGGCCAAGGCGCTGGTGGAAAAAGCGGAACGATGGATCGATCGCGCCGCCGAGGATGATCGTGAGGAAATGATCAACCTGATTGAGGCGATTAACGATGCCCTGATCGCCGACGATCTCAATGCCCTGGCGGAACCGGTGGCGGCGTTGTCTGACATCCTCTTCTATCTGGAGTCGTGATGGAACGCTGCCCGGTGTGTCGCGCCAAGTTCAAGGACGAACCGGTTTGCTACCGTTGCGGCGCGGATTTAAGCGCGCTGCTGACGATTGAAACCGAGGCTGCCGTCCTGGAGCAACACGCGGTGGCCTGGCTGGAAGCCGGTCAACCGCTGGAAGCCCGGCGGGCGGCGGAACAGGTTTTGACGCTGCGCTACAGCCCACTGGCGGCGGCGGTGAAAGACTTCGCTCGCCGGGAATTGGTCGCCAGCGAGGCGCGGCGATTGGAGCGGTTGTTGCGGTGAAGGAGCTGAAGCAAGCCGACATTTTTAGTGGTTTAAAAATCAAGGGAATGGCGGCACTGGAAACCATCGTGCTACCGACTGCCATGAGCCGCCTTAACTGCAACGATATTTCAATCATAGACCGCTTGACAGCGGCTGTTGCTTGGATTTACCGTTGATTTATCATAGAGAGCACACTCCTTGACGATCCCATGCCGGCACCTATGCTGTACAAAGCAGTCCAATGTGCGGGAGTATCTCTCGAAACCATTTCAGCAGTTTCAATACAAAAGTAGGTCAATGCCATGAAAAACCTAACGAAGATGCTGTTTGCTTCTGCCTTGGCCGTCGGGCTTTCTGCTTCTGCTTTTGGTCAGGTTAACACGAATACGACCATTCAGGAAGGCCGGGTTAATACCAATGACAGCTATCAGCAAGGCGATGACAACGACAATGCGACCCTGCAGAGAGGCTCTGATAATGCCAATCGCTCCACACAAACCGGGGGGCGTTTCAACACCAACCAGACCGGTCAGTA
>JAIFNF010000318.1 GCA_020047885.1 Gammaproteobacteria bacterium
CAAAGCTACACCGTCACCGCCACCGCCGGCCCCAACGGCCAAATTACCCCGGCCACGCAAACCATCCCCCATGGCCGAACCGCCACCTTCACCGTCACTCCCGACGCCGGTTATATCGCTGCGGCATCCGGTTGCAACGGGACGCTCTCCGGAACCACTTACACCACCGAGCCGATTACCGCCGCCTGCACCATCAACGCCACCTTCAGTCAACAAAGCTACACCGTCACCGCCACCGCTGGCCCCAACGGCCAGATCGCCCCGGCTTCACAAACCGTCCCGCATGGTAGCACCGCCACCTTCACCGTCACCCCGGATCCCGGCTATACCGCCCTGGTCACCGGCTGCGGGGGAACGCTTACCAGCAATACCTATACTACCGGGTCGATTACCGCCGCCTGCACTGTTAGCGCCACCTTCAGTCAGGAACGCTACCTGGTCACGGCGACCGCCGGCTCGAACGGTCAGATCGCCCCGGCTTCACAAACCGTCCCGCATGGCGGAACCGCCACCTTTACCGTAACCCCGGATCCTGGCTACACCGCCGCCGTCATCGGCTGCGGGGGAACGCTCACCGGCACCACTTATACCACCGGCCCGATTACCGCCGCCTGCACCGTTAGCGCCACCTTCAGTCAGGAACGCTACCTGGTCACGGCGACCGCCGGCCCGAACGGTCAGATCGCCCCGGCTTCACAAACCGTCCCGCATGGCGGAACCACGGACTTCATCGTAATGCCGGATCCCGGCTATACCGCCGCCGTCACCGGTTGCGGGGGAACGCTCGCCAGCAATGCCTATACCACCGGACCGATTACCGCCGACTGTATGGTCAGCGCCACGTTTGGTCAGGGTAGCTATCAGGTCACGGCGACCGCTGGCCCGAACGGCCACATTGCTCCGGCTGCACAAACTGTTTCTTATGGTGGCACTGCCACCTTCACCGT
Organism: Gammaproteobacteria bacterium; assembly: GCA_020047885.1. The sequence goes on from JAIFNF010000318.1 coordinate 948, forward strand.
GACCCCGGATCCTGGCTACACCGCGACGGTCACCGGCTGTAACGGAACGCTGTCTGGATCCACCTATACCACTGGATCCATCACCACCGCTTGCACCATCACGGCCAGTTTCAGCCGCAGTGCCTACACGGTCACGGCGACCGCTGGCCCGAACGGCCAGATCGCCCCGTCTGCGCAAACTGTCTTGCATGGTGGAACTGCCACCTTGACCGTGACCCCAGACCCCGGCTATACCGCTCTGGTTACCGGCTGCGGGGGAACGCTGACCGGCAATACCTACACGACCAGGCCGATTACTCGCGCCTGCACGGTTAGCGCCAGCTTCACCCTCGATCCAGACAATGTCCAGCTACTCACCGTCAGCATCGCCGGCGCTGGATCGGGGGACGTAACCAGCAAACCCGCGGGCATTAACTGCGGGACCGATTGCAGCGAATTCTACCCAACGGGAACGGAAGTCCAGGTTATTGCCGTCCCGGTCAGTGGTTCCACCTTCGCCGGCTGGAGCGGTGCCTGTTCAGGCATGGGCAGCATTTGCCTGATCAGCATGACCGCGGCCCGGCAAGTCACGGCGACCTTTAACCCGACCGATAACCCGACCGATTTCAACAGCCAATGGCTGGTCGTGACCCTGGCCGGTGCCGGAATCGGCATGGTCACCAGCGATCCCGCCGGCATTGATTGCGGGGTTGATTGCAGCGAAAACTACGCTGCCGGCGCTGAGGTGATCATTACCGCGATGCCCGTTGACGGTTCCACCTTCGCCGGCTGGAGCGGCGCCTGTACCGGCGCGGGTCAGTCCTGTCTGGTCCGCATGATCGCGCTCCAAACCGTGACCGCTGCCTTCAACACTGCGCCGGACATCACGTTGATCACCCACTACTACCTGGCCATTCTTGGCCGGGAACCGGACAGCGCTGGTCTGGCTTACTGGCATGACCTGGTTCGCGAAAAGCAGCTACAGGGTCAGGATGTCAAAATCGTGTTCCGGGACATGGCTTACTTCTTTTTTAACAGCCCGGAATACCTGGGCAATAACACCAGCGACGCCCAGTTCATCACCGACTTGTACTGGACCTTCTTCCAGCGGGCACCGGATTACGCCGGGATGCAGTTCTGGCTGGGCGAGCTGGCGTCCGGCGTGTCCCGTAATGCCATCATGGCCGGCTTCCTCTACTCCCCGGAGTTTGCCGCATTCATGCAGGGGCTGGGGTTGTGATAGTCTGGCAACCGGTTTAGCCTGCATTTCAAGGTAGGCAGTACGTATCCTACTGCCGCTTGTGCCTGCTTTAAAGGAATGTAACCGATCAACGGTTCGTAAGCGCCATATTCGGGTTGCATACCGATAAACAGTACCTCCGGTTAGAATCGGACGAAAACGCGGCATTCGTAGTGGTAACGATCCATAGAATGAATTTTATGCCATTCGATATTGAATTTAAACATCATTCCGTCAAAGATTTAAAAGAACTACCTCTCGAAACTGGACGCCGTATCATGGATAAGATCGAGGGGTTAAAAAATGATCTGAGTGGTGATGTTAAACATTTGACCGCTCATACCCCGGAGTATCGGCTACGGATCGGTGATTACCGCGTCTTGTTTGAAGTGGAACAACAAACTGTGATAATTTATCGCGTCGTTCATCGTCGTGACGCCTATCGATAAGAGGTTAAAAATGCTAGAACTTCATCCAAATATTCTGGAAAAAAAAGGGAAAAAAGAATTTGTGGTATTGCCTTACGAAGAGTTTCTCGCACTACAACAGATTTTTATGGATATGCAAGATTTGGTTGATCTCCGTGAAGCCAAAAATGCTGAACATGATGCGCCGAGTATGGCTTTCAACGAAGTTAAGCAGCAACTGGGATTGTGATCGACCCTCGGCACGGCGGGTTATACCCCGGTAAAGTGCGTAGCGCGTAGGGCGAGGAGACCCGGATAGAAGGCACCGACCGAGGAGGAACAATACGGATAGTTGGTGGGAACGCTTCGTACACAATTGTGGATCGTTGGAAGTCCGTGTTCAAAAGATCACCATCATACATACTTCTGCAATACACCGGGAAGCCTTCATACAGGCCAATCGCGCCCGTTTTCGAGCAGTACACCAGGGAGCGCAGTTCCTCGATGGTCGGCATGCGGAACCCGCTGGGGGCGGTTTGTGTCAGTGCTTGATGACAGGTGAAAATACTCAGGGTATATCGCAGCGCTGGGTGCTGGCATTCCACGTTTGACCCACGCTGCACCGCTGCTGCCACTCCAGACTGGTCACAAGGTCAGCGACAATGCTGAAAACCGGCTCGGAACTTGCTGAAAATTATCAAGCCGCATCCGGACGGCCATTCTGTCAATTTGGAGGAAGAACTTCATGAACAGTGGTAGAGCATTACCCCGAGGGCTGGCGGCGCTGCTGACTATTGTATTGGCGTTGGCTGGCAGCACCGGGTTGGCCAAACCATCGGCTTCCGAACTCATGGCGGGCGCGACTCCCCTGTATTTTGAACCCAATGTTGGCCAGACTGCCGCCGATGTCAGATTTCTGGCGCGAGGGCCGGGCTATACGGTATTTTTGACAGTCTGGGAAGCCATACTGAATCTGCAGCCCGTTCGTAACGCTATCAGCCCCGCCGACCCTCCCGCGATCCCCGGCGCGACCCTGCGCCTCCGGCTCGAAGGCGCAACCCGCCATCCCGAACCACGGATCGAGGGCCTCGAGAGAATGCCCAGCGTCAGCCATTATCTGATCGGCAAGGATCGAGAAAAATGGCGAACCGCGATTTCCCATTACCAGCGGGTGCGCTACGCCAATGTCTATCCGGGCATTGATCTGGTCTACTACGGCAATCCGCAGCGTCTTGAATACGACTTTATTGTCGCCCCCGATGCCGACCCGGCGACCATTCAAATGGCGATCAGCGGCGTGCAACATGCGCAAATCACCCCTGACGGCGACCTAGCGCTGACGGTTCCCGGCGGCCAGGTTGTGCAACAAGCCCCGCATATTTATCAGATCGTCAACGGGCAAAAACAGATTGTCGCTGGCCGCTATGTGCTGCGCTCCGCCGAGACCGGGACGCCGGCCACACGGATCGGCTTTGAAGTCGCCCAATACGATCAACGTCATCCCCTGGTCATCGATCCGATCCTGTCCTACGCCACCTATCTGGGCGGCATTAAGGATGATTACAGCACCGGCCTCGCGGTCGATACTCATGGTAATGCTTATGTGACCGGTGCCACCGCGTCCATTGATTTTCCCGCTACCGCCAACGCGGTCGATCCGACTATCGCCGGTGTGAAAACCCTGGATGCTTTCGTCGCCAAATTCGACCTCACCGCAACCGGTGCGGCAAGCCTGATCTATGCAACCTATCTGGGCGGCCGCGATGACAAGGATGATATCGGTTATGCCATCGCCGTCGATAGCAACGGCTACGCTTATGTGACCGGCATGACTGCTTCCCAGGAGTTCCCGGTCACCGGGGGCGTCCTCCAGGGCGGCAAGGATGCCTTTGTTGTGATTCTCAACGAGACCGGCGGCGGACCGCTGTTTTCCAGGTATCTCGGCGGAACCAAGGATGATGAAGGACGCGGCATCGCCGTGCATCCGCCGATCAACCCATCGATGATCTACGTGACCGGTTCCACCAAATCGGTCGATTTTCCGCTGGCCAGCGCGTTTCAACCGGCATTGCTCGGCGGTGCCGACGCCTTCGCGGTTCAGCTCGACAGCGGCGGCAACCTGCATTACTCGACCTATCTAGGCGGGGCCAAGGATGATCAAGGCACCGCGATTGCCGTCGATGAGGTCGGTCATCTCTATCTGAGCGGCGCGACGGCCTCGACCAATTTTCCCGTGACCGGAACTGCGTTCGACACCACCCTGGGCGGCAGTCTGGACGGCTTTGTCACCAAGATCGACCCGGCGGCAACGTCCGGTATGTACTCGCTGCTCTATTCGACCTATCTGGGCGGCAGCGGAACCGACAGCAGCGCCGGAATCACCGTAGACAGCCGCTACCACGCCTATGTCACCGGCGCGACGGCTTCCTCGAATTTCCCGGTAACGGCCGGCGCGGCGCAGGGCAATTATGGCGGCAACGGCGATGCGTTCATCACCAACATTGATCCAGCCCTGATCGGGATCAATTCACTGATTTACTCCACGTACCTGGGCGGTCGCAGCGCCGACAGCGGGGTCGGCATCGCCATTACCGAGCTGTCCGGCGCGATCCATACCTATGTGACCGGGGCGACCGCCTCCAGCGATTTCCCAGTGACGGCCAATGCTTATGACCAGACGCTGGGCGGTAGTGGCGATGCCTTCATTGCCCAGCTCAACGAAACCGGCGACCAGTGGCTTTACGCGACGTATCTGGGCGGCGATAACGGAACCGACAGCGGCGCGGGCATCTTTGCCAATGGTTCCGGCATTTATGTCGCCGGAGCCACCAGTGCGTCCGACTTTCCGGCAACGGACAACGCCTTTGACCGGATCAACGGCAGCAGTCGGGATGCTTTCGTGATCAAAATGCAGGATGTGTATTATCTGGTAACGACCAAGGCCGGTGCGCACGGCAGCATCAACCCGGCTCAGCAGATGGTGCTGAGCGGGGCGCCCGCCAGTTTTACCGTGATTCCCGAACCGGGTTATATGGTCACGGTTTCCGGCTGTGACGGAACGCTGGCCGGGATGATCTACACGACCGGCCCGATTACCACGGATTGTACGGTGAACGCCCTGTTCAGCGTCAGCGACCCGGCGACGGCGCTCATCACACATTACTATACGTCGATTCTGGGGCGAGCGCCTGACGCCGTCGGGCTGAGTTACTGGACCGACCTTATCGCCGGAAAGCAGGCGCAAGGCGAAGACGTTAAACCGGTCTTCCGGGAGATGGCCCATTTCTTTTTTAACAGCCCGGAATATCTGGGGAAAAAAACCAGCAATACCGGGTTTATCACCGACCTCTACCGCACCTTCTTCCAGCGCGAGCCGGATTCGGGGGGTATGGACTTCTGGTTGAGCCAATTGGCCAATGGCATGTCGCGCAACGACGTCATGGCGGGATTTCTCTACTCCCGCGAGTTCACCACCTTTATGCAATCCTTCGGCTTTTAGCCAAATCCCCCCAGCCCCCCTTGGCCAACGGGGGGATTGGTTCCCCAACTGCCATCAGACTTGTCTAATCCGGCCGCTTGCCGGATAACGCGCCGTTCCATGCCCCTCACCCGATTCGCTCATCCGCGAGGTAGACACCGTGAAACGGCGCATTGTTCTTGTCCAACACCCGCCCACGCAACACCGCAGTGCGCACTGGGTCGATCGTCCCCGGCGCAACGCCGGTTTGAATCGGATTGGCGCCGGTGTACAGGAATTCGGTCGCCGCGTAGGTCGTGGTTGCCACGGTGGGATCAACCGTCGGTGCCACTGTACCCGGATCCGGGGGTAATCCCCCGTTGTCGCCCGCCGGATTCACGGTGATCGTCACCTCATCAGTCCCGTTCAGGGCGCTGTCATTGGCCGTCAGGCGCACTACGTAGGCTCCCGCCGCCGAGAATCCGCCCGACTGCCCGCCCCGCGCCCGCTGGACGATCTCCGCGACGTCCAAAGTGGTCAACTGCCGGTCAGCCAGCAACCGGCGGCCCGCCACCCACTCATCGCTGACCTGATGGCGGCTCGCGGCATAAACCAGCGTAGAGAGTGGATGGTAGATCGGCTCGGTTTCCGGGGCGCTGAGATCCACCGCAATGACATCAGTCGAGTAGGTCGGGCAAAAGCGCAGCGTTGCCCGACACGTTTAGGGGATGAATGGAGGCAAGTCGAGCACGTCCGGTGCCCGACCTACTTGGCTTATGTCATCTCTATGACGGGTTCAGTGGGCGGTGAGGCGGGTTCGAAGTACAAAACCATCAACTGATCAGGACGCAATCCAACCGATTCATAGGCGCGCCCTTCACGGTCGCAGAACTCGACTTCGAACGCTCGTCCGTCGGCCAGGATGTCAACCACGGTGCCGACTTGTCCACGATACAGGCCATATTCGGGAACATTGGCGGTCAATGCCACCACATCCAGCAGATGAATTGCGTTGTTCATGGGTACTCCTCTCTCAGCGCGGATAGCAAGTGGTTAGACGGGGAATATCCGATCCGTGTTCAATGATCCATCCGCTTCGCAAGATGGTTTGCCGACCACGCCAATCGAAGGGAAAATCGATTTGATAGCGCTGTCCATAAGTATCGCATCGCCCAAGCGTTGCATCGTGAAATTTGACCGCTTGCAACAAGGCGTCGCGCAGGGGTTCGGCGTCAGAGTCGGTCATGCCGAGCGCCGCTGCAAACATCCGCGCCTTGTGTTTGCCTTCGGGGTGTAGAGGATTCATGCAGTAGTCGCGCAGCTTGCGCATGTCAACCGTCGCCTGTTCTGCATGAGGAATGCGCATCAGGATCCTTCAAAATATGGAAAGCATTGCAGGTCGGGCAAAAGCGCAGCGTTGCCCGACGGGTTCAGGGAAGGGACGGGGAGATGTCGGGCAACGATAAAGCCGTTGCCCGACCTACCCGGCTCGTAGGGTACGCACCGCGTACCATCATTTCCCACGTCAGGAAAAGGTACGCCATGCGTACCCTACCTGGCTGACCTGATGGCGACCCGCGGCGTAGACCATGGTAGACAGCGGATGGTAGACCGGCTCGGTTTCCGGGGCGCTGAGATCGACGGCAATGACATCAGTCGAGTAGGTCGGGCAAAAGCGGAGCGTTGCCCGAAAGGTTCAGGGACTACTACCAGTGCCGCCGCGCGGTGGCAGTCCAGTGTTTGCTATCTTTTTCACTTTCTCCTCACAAGCTGTATCGCATTTTGTAGGTTCTTTAGGAGGATCATTCCGGCCTCCACCATTTAATTCGCTATTAGCTTTTTTCCAGTTCTTCACCACGCTCTTGGAATCCGGAGCAACGCTGTCACAGGCTCTGTTTGCTGCTTCTTTCTGCAATTCTTTATTCTCGTTCACTGGCCCTACGACGGGGGGCGATTTGTTGACTCCAGTAGGTTGTAACCCTTCGCGGTCAGCCAGGTTAATTGGGTCGTTCAACACGTATTGGTATAAATTTGTATCTTCTTCTGTAAACCCAATCGGATCCTTCGCCGTCCACCGCCCCGTCTCCGCGTCATAATCCCGCGCCCCAAACCGCACCAGTCCCGTATCACGGTCATACAGGCCGCCGGCGAAACCGAAGGGCTGGAAGCCGGGGTTGCTGTCGGACAGCACCCGCCCGAACTCGTCATACTCCATCGTCTGCTCGATAGTTCCCGTGCCGGTGTTGATCACCAAGCGCGGACTGCCCAGATGATCGGTCACGATCCGGTAGGTCTGACCGTTCTTGATCAGGTAATCAGGGACATTCGCTTGATCCGCATAAACAAACCGGCTGACCATGTTGCCCGTACCGTCGAGTTCGGCAATCGGCTTGAGTGTGCTTTGGTAGAGGAAGCCTTGCACCAGCGTCCCGCCTACTTTCTTGCCCACGCGCCGATTTCGCCCGTCAATCAGATACTCAATCTGTTTTCCAGCCAAAGTGACGTTGCGCAGATTGCCCAGAGCGTCATAGTTGTAAGTCGTAGTCTGGCCGCCGATGTCTTTGGTCTTTAGCTCGCCGTTCGCCGTGTAGGCATAGGTGGCGTTGCCGTAGGTCAATAGCCGATCCTGGGCGTCATACGTGCCGTTGACCGTGCTACCAGCCGTCCGGCTCGTCCGGTTGCCGTTGGCGTCATAGACGTAACTGGCGAAAGCCGCACTGTTGCGCTTGACCTCGATCAACCGGCCGATGGCGTCATAGCCGTAGTCAAAAGTGACCGCTGCGCCGCCGCTGACGGTTTCCACCTTTTGGGTGATCCGTCCCAACCGGTCGTGGGTGTAGGCGATGTTTAGCAGGTTGGTCGAGTTGTAGCGGGCGGTGTAAGCGGTCGGTTCGCCGAAGCTGTTGTAGGTGTACGTGTCGTTCGCGTTGCCTAGTGCGCTGCCGGTGAGCAGGCCGTTTTGTGCGTTGCGTGTGAGGGTGAGATCACCCGCTGTCGTCAACAGACTGTCGGGGTCGTAGGCGTAGGCGATGGGATCGGCGCTGTTGACCGTGAGGCTGGCAATCCGGAAGTCGTTGTCATAGCCGAACTCGACGCTGCCGCTGATCCCGCCGCTCCAAGTCACGCCGGTGAGCAACGAACCGGCATAGCCATTAGCGAGGGTCAGGCCGCCAGGGGCGGCGATCCCGCTTAATTGACCCGCAGCGTTGTAGCTGTAGCCGTATTGACCCGCCGGAAGGGTGAGCGTACTCAATCGCCCCGCTGCGTCATAGGCATAGCTCAATACCCCGCCGTCCGGGCGAGTGACCTTGGTCAGTTGCTTGTCGGCGTTGTACTCATAACCGGTATCGCCGCCGCCGGGAACCGTGGGTGGAATATAGCTCGTCGCCAAATCCACCGCGTTGTAGGTGAAGCTGTGCGCTGGTTGGTCGGGCGGGGTGAGGCTCGTCAGATTGCCTTTGGCATCGTAGCCAAAATCGATCTGTTGACCATTGGCGAGGGTCTGCGCGATGACCCGCCCGGCATTGTCATAGTCGAGTTGGCTGCTCTGACCGAGGGCGTCAGTGGCGCTGGCGAGATAGCCCGCCGCGTTGTAGCTGAAGGTGGTGGTGCGGGTATCCGCGCCGCTGCCTTGCGCGAGGCCGTTCAACCGCCCGCGCCCGTCGTAGCCTATCGTGATCGGTTCCAGCCCAGTCACGCCGGCTTCAGTCATCCGCCCTTTGTCATCGAGGATGCTGTAACGCTGCCGCTGAGCGTCGCTGGTGACGGTGGTCTTGCGGGTGGCCTTGTCGTAGACGCTGGTTGACGTGCGTCCGTTGATGGTCGTGGTGCGGGTGAGCGTGGTGAAGTCGAGTGGATTCGTCGGATTGGCCGGCTCCACGGTCGCGGTGCTGCCGGTGGTCGCAGTGATACCGCCGGTAGTGACTTTGTTGCTGGTGGTGATCGGCGACTGCATCCCGAAGCGCGGGTCAGGGCCGTCCAGGCTCTCGGTCACCGTGCCGTCGGGTTCGGTGACATTGGCGCTGCCATTCGTGCCGAGCAGGGTTTGGGTTTGCAGACCGTCTGGCGTGACCACTTTGCGCCGGCGGTCGCCGGTGGACAGGTCATCCACGCTGTAGGCGGTGGCTCGATTCAGCGCCGTGGTGCGGGTCACGGTGTAGCCGTCTTCCCGTTCGGTGCGCGCCAGGTTTTGGCTGCCGCTGGCGGCGTTGGCGTCCCGTTGCAACCGGCCCAAGGCGTCATAGGTGAATTGCGAAGCGTTATTGCGCGGATCAGTGAAATGAGTCAGCAGGCCGTCGGCGGTGTAGGCCATTTGATAGGCTTCGCTTGCCGGGTTGGTGACCCGGTTCAGGTAGCCGTTGCCGTCCACGGTCAGGGTGGTGCGCTGACCGAACGGGGCGACGAGAGCGGTGGGATGGCCGTTGCCGTCGCGCTCGACCGTGATGACATTTCCATCAGCGTCCGTCACCGTGCTCAGCCGCCCGGCGCTGTCGTAGGCGAAGGTGTACAACACCGTATCGGTCAAGGTGTCGACGGTGCTCAGGTGGCGGCCTCCTGCGCTGAAGCGGTAGAGTTGGCGGCCGTCTTCTGAGGCAATGGCAAATTCACCGACATTGGTGAATCCGGGGAAGGCCGAGGAAACCTTGCGGATGCGATGACGCCCGGTATCTACGATCAGTAAACTGCCGTCTACCATGCGCGCTACGCCTTGTATACCACTGATTGGCGCTTGGGTCGCGGGGCCACCGTCGCCACTAAATCCCAGTGCTCCCGTGCCCGCGACCGTCGTGATGGCACCATTCGCATCGACCCAGCGAATCCGGTTGTTTCTAGTATCCGCAATATAAAACCCGCCGTCCGCCGTGACCGCTACGTCTTGTGGACGACTGATATTCGCCTGAGTCGCGGAGCCGCCGTCGCCGCTAAATTCCGCCGATCCCGTGCCCGCGACCGTTGTGATAACACCATTCTCCACCCGGCGAATCCGGTCTCCGTCAGTATCTGCAATATAAAGCCTGCCGTCCGCCGCAACCGCTATGTCTCTTGGCTTGTTGAGATACGATTGGATCGCGGGGCCACCATCGCCGATATCACCGCCTGTGCCGATATTGAATCCCAAGCGATCTCCTGCGACCCTCGTGATAGTGCCATTCTCCACCCAGCGAATCCGGTTATTTCCAGTATCCGCAATATAAAAACTACCGTCCGATGCGACCGCTATGCCGTTTGGCCAGTTGAGTTGCGCTTGAGTCGCGGGGCCGCTGTCACCACTAAATCCCGGCGATCCCGTGCCCGCGACTGTCGTAATGGTGCCATTCATCACATCGACCCGGCGAATCCGGTTGTTTCCAGCATCCGCAATATAAAAGCTGCCGTCCGATGCGAGCGCTACATCACTTGGCTCATTGAGTTGCGCTTGAGTCGCGGGGCCGCTGTCACCACTAAATCCTGGCGATCCCGTGCCCGCGACTGTCGTAATGGTGCCATTCGCATCGACCCAGCGAATCCGGTTGTTGCTCTTATCTGCAATATAAAAACTGCCGTCCGCCGCGACCGTTACGCCCTTGGGAGCCGAAAGTTGCGCCTGGGTCGCGGGGCCACCATCGCCACTGTAGCCGTAATCGTAGCCAGAGCGTGTCACACCGGCTACTGTCGTGATGATTTGCTGCTGCGGACTTTGTCCGATCCGTCGTATCCCATCCCCTTGATAAAGCACATGACCCGCCAGGTCGTAGGCGTGGTGGATATCCAGACTCCATCCCGCGATCCCGGCCTGCTTCAGATCGAGAGAACCGACCGATGTGGTCAAACTACTAGAGAAAGTAATCTCCTGTCGGGTGCGGCTACCCGTGATCGGCGTTCCGTTCCCGTTATAGCCAAACCGTGTACCCTGTTGATAAACGCCGTCATAAACATAACCGATCTTCACGGTTGCCGCCTGTGAACCCTGGAGCGCCTGCCCATACGCATTCTGACCGTCCCAGGTAAAGGTCGTGGCTTGGTTGGCCTGCGCCGGAAAAGTACCGAGATCAATGTTTCTGCCCGCGACCTGAACGCTCGCCTCAATCCGCTTGAGGCTGGCGGGGACCGTCGCACCGCTGAGGGTAATCTTCAGGTTTCGGGCTTCCGTTCGGCCCGGTACCCGATCACTACGATAATTCAGGGCCAGGTCAGTCCCGACCAATGGAATGCGTTCACCCAAGGTCTGACTTTCACACCCAATGACTGATCCTGAAACCGTGTTTTCCCCACCTGCACCGCAACTATTTGGCGGCCCTGATGAGGGGCGGCCCGAGGGCGGGCCTTTTGCATCATCCGGCGGCCCAAACGGCCAATTACAATCCCAGGTCGAAAGGTGGGTCAACTGCACTCGCCACAAGCTTTTGCCTACAGGGTAGAGCGTAGCCAGTTTAGCTCGTTCTTCGTCGGTTATCCCCAGCTCGGCCAAAGCCGCTGCGTCTGCGACCGTCCCATCGCCGGTGACATCCAGATCTGCCTTTCCGCTGCTCACCGACAATAGATTGATAACCCGTCCACTATCGGAGGGAATCCATGCGCCTTTCGTACTGTCGTAATACCCCACCGGCACGGCGCTGCCCACCGGGAAGTTCAGGAAGTTATCCACATAGAACGGCACCGGTTGATTGAACAGCACATCCTTGCCGTTCAGCTTGGTGGTAGCCTCATCAGCGCTCAACTCCAGCGCATAGGTGTAGCCCACATTCGCCGGCAACGAGGCTGGCATCGTCTGCGGGCCATTCGCGCCCACCGTGTATTCGCTAAACCGCAGACTTAAAGTCGATAGCGGTTGTGTACTGCCATCCGGCATGACCTTGGACGCCGTAACGCCAGCCGGAAGCAACAGCGCCGGTTGTCGGACGCCGTCCTGATCGGTCACTACACTGCCCTGAGCCGCCTGCAGGGTTGTAGCATTGCTCAAATTAATCGTGGTGACCTTCGCATCCTTGGCGACCAGCACCACCTCGTCCACGATCACATAATCTTGCCAGGGCGCGTTGATCTGGCGCTGTGCAGGTAGATAGCCGGTTTTCTGATAGATCACGGTCAGCAGACCGCCGCCATTCACTGCCAAATCGAACGCCCCATCGGCGCGGCTCAAGGTCTGGCCGAATTCAGGATGGTTCAGAATCGTGATCGTCACACCCGACAACAGCGCATTGCTCTTGTCCAGCACCTGGCCGCGCAACACCGCGACCCGCGCCGGGTCAATCGTCCCCGGCGTGACCCCGGTTTGAATCGGATTGGCGCCGGTGTAAAGGAATTCCGTAGCGTCAGAGATTGGCGTAGCCACTGTCGGATCGACCGGCGGCGCGACCGTACTGGGATCGGGCGGCAAACCCTCGCCGCCGCCCGCCGGATTGACCGTGATCGTCACTTCATCGGTTCCGTTCAGGGCGCTGTCATTGGCGGTGAGGCGCAGAACGTAGGCTCCCGCCGCCGAGAACGTGGCCGTGGTGTCGGCCGCATGGCCATTGCCAAACGTCACCGTCCCTGGCCCGCTGAGTGGGCTCCAGGTCACTGTCACGGTGGCCGGCGGATTGGGCAACCCGTCATCGGTCACCGTCCCGCTTAAATTAGCCGTGGCCGGCAGGGTGAGCGTCTGATCCAGTCCTGCATTCACCGCTGGCGGCTGATTGTCGCCGCAGACCGGAACCGGAACCGTTGCCCCCCGGTAGTCGCTGGACTGCAACAGCTCGGTAATCAGCGCGTCCAGGGATTCCGTCTGACCGGCCGCCAGCTCCGCCGTCGTCGGCATCCGGTCGGTCAGGCCGTAATACAGCAGAAAGATCTCCACATCCCGCGCGGTGCGCTCCCGGTATTCCGGCGAGTCCGAGAACAACAGCAACACGACGCCACGGGTCATCCCGCTTTCCATCTGCGCGACCCAGAACTCCAGACCCGCCACATCCGGTTCCCGACCCATGACGTTCTGATAAATCACCGTGACAAATTCCCGATTCGACAGCTCGCCGTAGCGCGCGATCAGCTCCGGCGAGCTGGCGAAAAACTCGGCGATCGATGCCAGGGTCTGGCGGCCCGCGCGATATTCGTACACCCAGAAGTCCAGACCCGCTCTTTCGGGACTGCGCAGAAACGTGGCGGTATAGAGCCGGGCGACTGGCGCGGCAATGTCAGTCAGTTCCGGATCGGCGGCCAGCGCCGCCACCACTTGCGCCGGCGTCAGGCGGCAGTCATCGATTTGCATGGCCCAGGAGTCGATGTCGGCGCTTTGACCTTCCCGGCCATAAAACCGCGGGTACAAGGCGGCGACAAACGCCGTGCTGACCGCATCGGCGGCCGTGACGGCGACCACTGGCACCGCTGGAGAGGACAACGCCGCGGCATTCCATGGTAACCAGCGCCGCCCCGGCTCCGCCGGGTCTTGATCAGCCCAGACGACCGGTTGCCAACGCCCGGCCGCATCCTGCGCCTCGCCGAGAATCCGCCCCGCCGCCGTGATCGCCACCGCCCGGCTGCCCGCCCCGCCCCGCGTCCCCAAATCCCGCAGTCCCGTGGTTCGTTCCCAGACAAACGCATGAGCCGTCCCCGCCGGGGTGTGCGCTTCGCCGACCGCCTGCCCGGCGGCCCCAACATCCCACGCCCGGCTGTGCCGCCCGCCCAGCGTCCCCAAATCCTGCAAGCCCGGCTGCGCGGCCCAGATAAACGCATGCCAGGCTCCATCGGCCGTCTGCGCTTCCCCGACCACCTGCCCAACATCGTTGATCGCCAGCGCCCGGCTACCCGGCCCGCCCAGCGTTCCCAAGTCGATCAGACCCTGGGGATCCCACACTACCGCATGCCAGGCGCCATCCACGGTCTGCGCCGCCCCGACGATCTGCCCGACCGCATTGATCGCCACCGCCCGGCTGTCCCGCCCGCCCAGCGTTCCCAGCTCCTGCATCCCGTCGGTCCCGGTCCACCGGAACCCCCGCCAGGCACCCAGGGCGTTCTGCGCGATCCCAACCACTTCCCCGGCGTCATTCAGCGCCAGCGCTTCGCTGGACGCCCCGCCCAAGGTGCCAAGTTGCGTGACCATACCGTCCAGTGGCCAGAGCGCAGCTTGCCGTTGACCCGTAGTGGAGAGGAGATGACCGACGTGCTGGCCGTGAGTGTTAGTCGCAGCAATACGCGGAATGCCTACGGCGGGTGCGCTCGATAGCGGTACACGGCTTGCCCAAGCTCGTTGCGGAACCGCATCGCCAGCGAAAAACACCAGCAACGCCAAACTGAGTCCCCAAACTCCGCGAACCGCTATGCCTATCCACTCGTGCCCTATGCGCATCTTATCGACTCCTAACCAATTGATCTTAAAATAATTAAATTCCAATTCGTGCAACGCTTGGCCGTTAAAGTGCATTTGGAATGATCTATGGAGTCCAGCAGATAAGATGCCTAATAGCAAGGGAACCATAAGAATATTTATGCACAACTAGACTGAACGCAACCGTTCACCCCCCCCACCCTGGCCCTCCGCCGCAAGGGGGGAGGGAGCTTGCACAACAGCCTGTTATGGCACTCCCCCTCTCCATTCATCTGACCATTACCCATATTTATTTCCGGAGTTGCTGACCCACGCGGACGCCGGCACGGAAGCCGGCGACGAGCAAGCTCAGTGCCTGTA
>JAIFNF010000045.1 GCA_020047885.1 Gammaproteobacteria bacterium
GGTACTGGGTCACAAAAACCTTGATTTGGTCAGCGACGGATTGCGCATTGACGAAGAACAGGCGTCCTTCCGGGCGGAGGATCAACAAACCGTCGAACGTTTCATCATCCGGGTGTTCGGCGGAAATAGGCCGCAGGACATCGCAGGCTCCTTCCAGATTGGCCGTGCCACTGGCCAGTAACTCCCGGTTGGGGTTGATGGGCAGTTCTTCAGCACTGGCAAAGGCGCGACCGGTGGCAATGGATTCAGTAAAACTCATCAAGGCGATGCCAAAGGCTCCGAGCAACAGTTGCTAGACCAAAGCCAGATCGGGCAGCCTGCCCGTCAAGCTCAGTGCAGCGAGGATAGATTGATGTTTAAGCACGGATATTTCCTCTTGTCACATTGATAAATACCGGCGATGGCCGGACGTTGAACCGGGTGGGGGGATTGACGATAGGTGGCGTCGTCACGTTGGCGCGCACTGAGCGTCGAAAGTCTGCCCGGTCGCGGCCAGCACCGCACGCCAGACCAGACCATTCGGATCCAGCCGCTTTTTCTGGCTGACCAGTAATTCAATCGGGACGTGGATGAAAATGTCGTGGAG
Organism: Gammaproteobacteria bacterium; assembly: GCA_020047885.1. Next base: position 587 of record JAIFNF010000045.1, read on the forward strand.
GAGACCAATGACCAGGCCGGTCTTGCCGGCCATCGCCGCATGGACCGCGTTGCGGGCGAAGAAATCGCAGAGAATCGAATCCTCGGCGTCCGCCGGAACGCTGCGGATCAGGTAGCTCGGATCGAAATAGCGCAGCGTCACCGGAATGCCCTCCGCCTTGAAATAACTCTCGATGCGTTCGCGCAGGAACGGGCCGATGTCCTGAAGCTTGGCGTTGCCCGAAGCATCACGTTCCGCGCTGTCGCCCGCCAGCAAATCCTGGCCCGCGCCTTCGGCTACGGCAATGACCGCATGCGCCCGGTTCAGGATGCGCGCTTTCAGCGCCACGAGCAGGCCATTTTCGCCATCGAGTTGGAAGGGTACTTCGGGGACCAGGGTGAAGTTGACATCCTGGCTGGCGATCGTCGCCCCGGCCGTGATGAAACCCGCATGGCGACCCATGAGCTTGACCAGCGCAATCCCGTTATGGACGCTGTGCGCCTCGGTGTGGGCGCAATGCAGCACCTTGGCCGCTTCTTCGACCGCGGTCAGATAGCCAAAAGTGCGCGAGACGAAAGCCACGTCATTATCAATGGTCTTGGGAATGCCGACGACCGCCAGCGGATGGCCGCGCCGCTGGGCTTCCTGAAACAGCGCGTTGCCGCCGCGCTGGGTGCCGTCGCCGCCGATGGTGAACAGGATGTTCACGCCGCGCTGAATCAGGTTGTCCACCGCAAGGCTGATATCGACCGGGCCACGCGAAGTCCCCAGCGCCGTGCCGCCATCCTTGTGAATATCGTGGACAAAAGCTGGCGTCAGGGCCACCGGTTCCAAACCGCGTACCGGGTCGAGTCCCTGGTAGCCGCCGCGAAAGCCCAGTACCTCTTTCACGCCATAGCCGTAATACAGTTCCAGGAATACGGAACGAATGACGTTGTTCAGGCCGGGGCATAACCCGCCGCACGTGACAATGCCGGCGCGGGTCTGCTGGGGATCGAAGAACAGGCGGTCGCGGGGGCCGGCGATTTCGAACAGGCGCTCTTCCACCAGCGGGGCGTCGGGGTCGCGGATCAGTTGGGAAGACACATGGGCTTGATCGTTGATCGTGCGGCGCTGGGGGGAGGCGAAACGGGCTTCGCCCAGGGTCGTAATCCTCATCAATACACCTCCTCGGGGATGATTTTTCAATACGCTTCAGGAATGAACTTGAACGGATAGTTCGGCTCCCGATAATCCCCGGCTTTCTGCCGCTTCGGTAGCTTGATCTTTTCGTGCGGCAGGTCTTCGTAGGGAATCTGGTTCAACAAATGGCGGATGATGTTCAAACGCACCCGCTTCTTATCGTTGGAGATCGCCACATACCACGGCGCCCACGAGGTATCGGTCGCGGCAAACATGGCGTCGCGCGCCCGTGAATAGTCGTACCAACGGCTGTAGGATTGCAGGTCCATCGGCGACAATTTCCAAATTTTGCGCCCGTCCTCAATCCGCGCTTCCATGCGGCGGGCTTGTTCCTCGGGACTGACTTCCAGCCAGTATTTAAGAAGAATAATGCCGGAATCGACCATCGCCTTCTCGACAATCGGGGCCATCGCCAAAAACCGTTTCGTCTGCTCCTCGGTGCAAAATCCCATGACCCGCTCGACGCCGGCGCGGTTGTACCAACTACGGTCGAAGATGACCACTTCGCCCGCTGCCGGCCAGTATGGAGCATAGCGCTGTAGATACATCTGGGTTTTTTCGCGCTCGTTGGGAGCGGGTAAGGCTACGACCCGGAAGATGCGCGGGCTGACTCGCTCCGTAATCGCCTTGATCGTTCCGCCCTTGCCCGCGCCATCCCGACCCTCGAAGACGATGCAGACCTTCAATCCCTGATGCCGAACCCACTCCTGGAGCTTGACCAGTTCGACGTGCAGCTTCGTCAGTTCCCGGTCGTAATCCTTGGTCTTCAGTTTTTCCGGCTTCTGGGCATCGTCCGGGTCTTGTGCAACGGGTTCAACTTTTGCGGCTTTTTCAACTTTTGCGGCTTTTTCAGCTTTGGAATGACTCATGGCGTTCTTGCTCCGAGGTGGTGGTCGCCGGTAACGACCGGCAGCGGTTCCCGTTCCGCGTCAAGGACGCGGTATTCCGGCAGGCTCCTGTCCCAACCGTTTCGCCATGTCGGCGGCAGGCAGCGGTTTGCTGTACCAATAACCCTGAATCTCGTCGCAGTGATGGTCGCGCAGGAAATTCAATTGCTCCAGGGTTTCCACCCCTTCGGCGATGACGGTTAGATTCAGCACATGCGCCAGACTGATAATGGCTTCAACAATCTTGTCGTCATCGCCATCGCCAGGGATGTCTTTGACGAAGGACTGGTCAATTTTCAGCTTGTTGACGGCAAACCGCTTGAGATAGGCCAGTGAGGAATAGCCGGTGCCGAAGTCGTCGATAGCTAGTTTAACGCCCATTTTCCGCAAGGGATGCAGGCTGTTCATGACCTGCCCGATATCCTGCATCAACATGCTTTCGGTCAATTCCAGCTCCAGATGATTCGGCGCCAGCGCGCTGTCCTGCAAGGCGCTCTGCACCCGTTCCAGCAGGTTTTGCTGGCGAAACTGCAGCGCGGACAAATTGACCGCGACCGCCACGGCGGGGAGACCTTGCCGCTGCCATTCGGCATTTTGTCGGCAGGCTTCGCGCAGCACCCATTCGCCGATGGGAATGATCAGCCCGGTTTCTTCCGCCAGGGGAATAAAATGACCCGGCATAATCCGGCCCAGGGTGGCGGAATGCCAGCGCAGCAGGGCTTCCATGCCGATGATCCGCCCGCTGGCGATGTCCACTTGCGGTTGGTAATGCAGCTCGAATTCCTGGTTTTTCAAGGCCAGGCGCAGTGCGCTTTCCAGTTGTAATTGCCTTTGCGCGTCGCCATTCATGCTTTGGGCAAAGAACATGAAGTGGTTACGCCCGGCTTTTTTGGCGCCGTACATAGCGGTGTCGGCCTGTTTCAGCAGGGTTTCGTAATCGCCGCCATCTTCCGGATACAGGCTGATGCCAATGCTGGCGGTGACCGTCAGCAGTTGCCCGGCAATGGGCATGGGTTCATTCACGACCGCGTTCAGTTTGCGCGCCACGGTGCTGGCGTTACTTGGATCGGCGATGGCGGGCAGTATGATGACAAACTGGTCGCCGCCCACCCGCCCCAGAAGATCCACCTCGCGGATCGCCTCCCGCAGCCGGTTCGCCACCGTCTCCAGAATCATGTCGCTGTCCGCACGGCCCAGCGAATCATTGATGATCTTGAAGCGGTCCAAATCGAGGAACAGCAGCGCCAGCCGCGTTTTATTCCGCGCCGCTAATCCCAGCAATTGCCCGGCCTGATGTTCCAGAAAGCTGCGATTGGCCAGGTGCGTCAACGGATCGTAATGGGCGAGGAAGTCCAGATGTTGCTCCGCCGCCTTGCGCTCCGACATGTCGGAAAAGATGGCGATGTAATTGGCAAGCTGGCCCTGGGCGTCGCGCACTACGGAGATCGACAGCCATTCCGGGTAAATCTCGCCGGTTTTGCGCCGGTTCCAGAGTTCGCCTTGCCAGTGGCCATTAGCCAGCAGGCGTTCCCAAAGCTGCCGATAAAACGCCTGATCGTGGCGGTCCGACTTCAGCAGCCGGGGATTCTGGCCGACGGCTTCTGCCTGGCTGTAACCGGTGATTCTGGAAAACGCCGGGTTGGTTAACAGAATGCCATTATCCGCATCGGTAATTATAATGCCCTCGCTGGTGCATTCGAAAACCTGTCGGGTCAGGCGCAAAGCCTGTTCCGTGCGGCGCTGTTGGGACAGATCGGAGATCAGCGCCATGATTTCCCTGGCCTGTCCGGCGGCATTGTGGTGCAGGATGAATTGGACGATGACCGGGACGCGATGCCCATCCTGATGCCGAAATTCCAGCTCGCATTCCCGGCTGATGCCGCGCACCCACAACTCATCGCGCACCTGTTGATTCACCACATCGCGGCTTTCCGGGGTCAGCAAGTCGCCAAACGGCACAGCGGTCAACTCGGCATGGCTCGCGTAGCCCAGCAGCTTCAGAAAAGCCTGATTGCAATCCAGGATCCGCCCGTCCAGCACCAGTACATTGGGATCGCCGCTCGTGTCCGCCACCGAAATAGCGATATGCGAGATCTGGAACAGCAACCGGTAGCGTTCGTGCACTTCGTGCAGCGCCGCTTCCGCCCGAAGGGTGCGGGCGCATTTCCGCAATACCGAAGCGAGGAGATCGAGCTTGACCGGCTTGGTCACATACTTGTCCACGCCCAGGTCGATGGCCCGCTGGAAATAGCGGGTTTCCTCAAAGGCGGTGGTGAGGATGATCGGCGTTTTCGGGTTCATGGCGCGAATCCGCTCGGCCATGTCCAGGCCATCCATCCCCGGCATCCGGATGTCGGTGATGACCAGATCGGGCTGGTGTTGGGCAAAGATATCCAGCCCGGCCTGACCATGGGCTGCCGTATGCACCTTGGCCACCCGCCGCCGAAGAAACTGGGCCAGTTCCTCGCGGATGTCGGCTTCGTCTTCGACGTACAGCACCGTCAGCGCCTTGAGATAGTCCTGATCGTCGCCGTTATCGTAATCGCTATTCATGTGGTGGTTTCCCGGCCATTGGCGTTAAGACGGTCAATTCCGCGCCGGTCGTTACATTGCGGGCGGATAACCGACCGCCCATGCTGTGTTCAATGATCATTTTGGACATGTACAGGCCGATGCCGGTACCGTTCGGTTTGGTGGAAAAATACGGCTCGAACAGATGCGGCAACGCTGATTCGGCAATGCCGCCGCCATTGTCAGTGACCGTTAGCCGCGCCTGATCGCCGTCCCGATCCAGCCGCGCGACAATCTGTCCGTGGCCGGGCGGGTGGGCGAGAATGGCTTCCCGGGCATTGCTGAACAGGTTGAGCAACACCTGGGAATATTCGTTGGCGATGCCTTCGGTCCACACCTCTTCGACAATGTCCGCCGTCACTTCGATGTCGTGCGCCCTGAAACTGGCTTCGATCAGGGTGATGGCCGCCATGAGCGCGGTGTCGATGCAGAATGGCTCGCGTTTTTTGTCAGGGCGGAAAAAGTCGCGGAAGTCGTTGATGGTTGAAGACATTTTTTCAATCAACCGATGGGCGTCGGCGACTTTCCGCGCCAGCAGTTCAGTCGTCAGCTCGCCATAGTGCGCGGCGTCCTCGAGATTGCCCAACACCAGCGCCAGCGCATTGAGCGGTTGCCGCCATTGGTGGGCGATGTTGCCGATCATTTCGCCCATCACCGCCAGCCGCGATTGAAGAATCAGCAGATGGTCCTGTTCGCGGCTGCGCGCCAGCGCGACGGCGATGCGCTGTTCCAGACTGGTGTTGAGTTCCTGCAAGGTCTGGTTGACTTCGGTCAATTGCTGGTTCTGCTGGACGATGAGGGCGTTTTTGCGGGTGATCTCTTCGGCATCCTGGGTGGTCCGGGTGCGCAGCCGGAATAAATCGGCAAAGACGCTGACCTTGGCCCGCAGGATTTGCGGCAGCACCGGGCTGAGGATGTAATCCACCGCGCCCAGTTCGTAGCCTTGCAGCCGGGCGTCATTGGTGAGCCGCTCGGCGGTGATGAAGATGATCGGCAGGTGTTCGGAACGCGGGCGGCCGCGGATTAGCGTGGCGGTCTCGAAGCCGTCCATGACCGGCATGTTGACATCGAGCAGCGCCACCGCGAAATCCTGCTCCAGCAGCTTGCGCAGCGCCTCGGTGCCGGAGGCGGCGGTGACAATGTCGAGGTCCATACCGGACAGCGCCGCCGTCAGCGCGGTCAGCTTGGCCGGGTTGTCGTCTACGATCAGGGTGCGAACGGGGATGGGGTCTTCGGTTGGGGTCATGACGCCACCACTACCCGATTCCGGCCCTGCGCCTTGGCCTGATACAGCGCCGTATCGGCCCGAACCAGCAGGGCAGTGCCCTCCTGTTCATCCGGTTCTGCGATGGCGATGCCGACGGAAATGGTGATCGGCGGCAGCTCGCTCCCCCGATACGACAGCCGCAGGTGTTCGATGGCCTGGCGCAGATGAGTCAGCCGGCTCTTCGCCTGAGCCGCCGTTGCGCCGGGTAGCACCAGCACCAGTTCCTCCCCGCCATAGCGATAGCCCAGGTCGCCGGCGCGGGAGGAGCGCAATACCACCTCGCCGATGGCCCGCAAAATGATATCGCCCGCTTCATGCCCAAAGGTATCGTTGAAGCCCTTGAAATGATCGAGATCCAGCATCGCCACTGCTAGAGAGTCCTGGGTGCGCTGGCAGCGGCGCAGTTCCCGGGGCAGGGTTTCATCCAGATAGCGGCGGTTGAACAGGCCGGTCAGGGCGTCATGGATCGCCTGCTCGCGCAAGGTTTCCTGTAATTTCAGGTTGGACAGCACCAGCTTGACGGACCCGCTGGCTTTGATGACCAGCGCGCGCCAGTCCGGGAACAGCTCCTCGGCCTTTTCCGAGGTGGCGCTGATCTGCAACAGCCCGAACGTTTCGCCGCGCACGATCAGCGGCACACACAGGGAGGGGGACTTCGGGGGGGTGACAAAGTGCCGACAGGGAAGGTCAATGGCCGGATCGGTCAGGTCATACGGTTCCCCGTGCTGCAACGCCCAGCAGTCGTTGCGCTGGAAAGTCGTCGACAGGATCGGGTGATTACCCCAGGTCGCCGCCACCCGCAGCTCCGGCCCGGAGTTTTCTACCATCGCCAGTCCGCCGCTGTCCCCGGCAAACAGGTCCTTCATGCTGCGGGCAATGACTTCGTAGGCTTCCTTCCGGGTTTCGCACGATAATAATAAGGTATTCATTTGGTTGAGAAGCCGCATCTGGACATGATGGTATTGAACCACGGACAGACTGGCCCGCAGCGCGTTTTCCAGATGTTTGCGGGTGGTGATGTTTTCATGGGCGATCACCACCCCCGACAGCGGCGCGACCAGCGGATAGACGCTCATGCGGAACCAGCGCAGCTCCTCCGGAGAATTGCAGGGATACTCCAGGACGTACAGGTTCCGCGCCCCAGTGAGGACTGCCTCAATACCGGCCCAGGCTGTCAAGGCGGTTTCTCCCCCCGGTTGACCGGCGGCGGCGAGGCAGATCGCCCGATAGCTCAACCCCACCGACCGCTGGGCAAAGTCCGGCGCGCCATTGTCCTCGGCAAAGCGTTGCCAGGCCGCGTTGACGTACACGATCACGCCTTGAGCATCGAGCACGGCAACCTCCTCAGTCAGCGAGTTCAGCACCGAGAACGTGAAAGCTTCGCTGGCCCGTAGCGCGGCTTCCAGATGCAGGGTGTGGGCGCATTTCCGCAATCCCGACATCAGGCGGTCGAGGTTGACCGGCTTGGTGACATACTGGTCCACGCCCAGGTGGATGGCCCGCTGGAAATAGCGGACTTCCTCGAAGGCGGTGATGAGGATGATCGGCGTTTTCGGACTGATGGCGCGAATCCGCTCCGCCAGGTCCAGACTATCCATCCCCGGCATCCGGATGTCGGTGATCACCAGATCGGGCCTCTGCTGGGCAAAGACCTCCAGCCCGGCCTCACCACTGGCCGCGGTGTGGATCCGCGCCACATGCCGCTGGAGAAACCCAGCCAGTTCCTCGCGGGCGCTCGCCTCGTCTTCGACGTACAGCACCGTCAGCGCCTTGAGAGCGTCCCGGTCGTCGGCGTTATCGCTATCGTTATTCATCAGAATCTCCGCGAGAAACCCCGGCATCGATAACGGTGGTCTCCCTTATTAGTGGCGTCGATACGGTCAATGTTGCGTCATCCGCGCCAGATAGTTCCCGATCTCCCGGAGCGTCATTTGCCACGCCCCGGGGGTTGCCGCCAGCGCGGCCCGTGGCATTTCCGGCGCGGCGGCCTCCGCGGGAGTCTGGACGATGGCTCGTCCCCTCTGACGATGGATCGCCGCCAGCCCACGAGCGCCATCGCACCCTGTTCCGGTCAGCACGATGCCGGTCAGCCCGGCGCCGCCGACCTCTGCCGCGCTTTCAAACAGTACATCGCTGGAGGGCCGGAGGAAGTTCTCCGGCGCATCGAGCGAAAAGGCGAAATGATCGTCTTCCACCAGTAGATGATAGTTAGGCGGCGCAACGTACACCTGCCCCGGCGCGATGGGTTCCTTGTCCAGCGGAAACCCGACCGGCAGGATGCAACACGGGTGGAGCAACGGCAGCAACCCCCCGGTTTCCTCCTGACCACGATGCAGGACGATGATCAGCGCCGCCGAAAACCGGGCTGGCAGCGCCGCCAGCAGGACGCGCAGGGCGGCCAGTCCACCCTGCGAGGCACCGACGACCACCCGGCGCGACCGCATCAGTTCACCCGCTGGTAGATTTTTTCGCTGCGGTCCAGCGCCCGATAGGCGGCTTCATGGGGCGTGCCTTGCAGACTTTCCTGCCGCCCCAGCACCAGCAGACCCCCTTCCGCCAGGCTGGCGTACAACAGGTGATGGACGCGCTCCTGCAAGGACGTATTGAAATAAATCAGTACATTGCGGCACAGGATCAGGTCAAATTCATTGAAAGTGGCGTCGGTGACCAGATTGTGCTGCGCCCACGCGATGTGCTTCTTCAGCGCCCCGCGCATCGTTACATGGCCGTGGCCGGCCCGGTAGTATTCGGAGAAAGCCACCGGGCCGCCGCTGGCCTGATAGTTTCTGGTGTATTCCTGCATCTGCGCCAGCGGGTAGATGCCCGCCCTGGCTACATCAAGCACCGCCGGGTTAAGGTCGGTGGCGTAGCGGCAGGCGCGGTCAAGCAGTCCCTCCTCGTGCAGCAGAATCGCCAGCGAATAGACCTCTTCGCCGCTGCAGCAACCGGCGTGCCAGATTCGCAGCGGGTTTCGCTGCCGCAGCAACGGCGCGGCGATCTCGCGCAACGCCCGGTAGAGTCCCGGATCGCGGAACATCGAGGTGAAGCTGACCGTTACCCCGTCGAGAAAGCGCTGCATACCGGCCGGGTCGCGCAGCAGCCGATCCTGCAGGGCGGAGACCGACGCCAGTCCCTCCAGGGTGAGGATCTGCCGGATGCGCCGCTTTATGGACGCCGGCGCGTAGTTGCGGAAATCGAAGCCCCAGCGCTGGTAGATGGCTTCCAGCAGCAGCGGGATTTCGATGTCTTCAAGGTTTGCTTCCATCGGGGGCCATCCTTCGGGCGGGACGTTCCAGGAGAGGCGTCTGTGGACAGCCGCTAAGCTTTGGCCTGTAAGCGTTCAGTCCCCTCTCCCCCTGACAAGCGGGCGAGGGGGGTGAACGGTTTCCGCCCAACTGCTCTTCACGGTTTTTGGGCATGGAGATTCTTGTCGATAATTCCCACGAGGATCATGACAAAGCCGACCAGACGCACTAGAAAAAGCTCACCCGTCAGGGTGGAATGAAAACCGATGATCACCGAGAGGATGCGTTCAGCGGCAAAAATGAAGAAGGCCAAGGCAAAAATACCCAATAACCGCTCATGTGATCGGCGCCAGAATTTTAAAAAATAGAGTCCTATCACGATATACCCCATGGCGAGTATGCCCATCATCAGAAAGACCAAATTATTCACTGTCGGAACCCTCCCATATCAGGCCATAAATCAGCAGGAACACTCCAATGAGCGCGGGCAGGGTTCGCCATAGCGAAAGATCAATTTCGGGCACCGAGACTACATCCACAAACACCAGGGCATTATTCAGGGACAACATGCCGAAACACAGCCCGGCCCACAACAGTAACCGCGCTTTCGAGCGGTAGTAGCCACGCAGCAGCAGCGCCGAACAGGCCAGCGCTGTCAAGGCGCACAGGATGTAAACAATACTGGAAGACGACATTGGCAGATTCATACTCAACCCACGTTTAGCGTAACTTGAAAGCATTGGCGAAAGCCTTGATGGGCTCGATGGGCCGGTTTGCGAAGAGCCTGATCAAGGTTACAGGCATTTCCTTATCAAGGCGGACTATCTCCTCGGACAATTGCGCCAGACCGGGACTGGCCGGATAAAACCGGTATCGCGCTTCGGGTTCGGTCACGGACTCGATCAGCCCGATTTGGCCGAGTTGCGCCAACCCCTCATTGACCTTGGCGAAACTCTGGTTGAGTTGGGCGGACAGCGCACCCGGCGTATAAAAGCGTTCGCGCTCGGTACTCAGGAGCAGGAAGATCCGCAGTTGATCCAAGTTGGCGAAAGCGTCATGAATGAACTGCCCGGTTGCTTCGGAAATTTCATTAGCCATCAGTTCCTCCGTGATAAAGTTCGGCCCGCATTACCGCGACAGCCAGACCTGCATGAGCGACATGAGCTGATCGACGTTGACCGGTTTGCTGAGATAGTCCGATGCGCCGGCAGCGAGGCATTTCTCGCGGTCGCCGAGCATGGCCTTGGCGGTGAGCGCGATGATCGGCAGTTGTTGGTATTGCGCCATCTTGCGAATCTCGCGCATGGTTTCGTAGCCGTCCAGGTCCGGCATCATGATGTCCATCAGCACCAGGTCCAGTTCGGGTTTGGCCTTGAGGAGATCGAGAGCGGCGCGGCCATTTTCCACCACGGACACGATCATCTCCCGACGCTCCAGCGCAGCGGTAAGGGCGAACAGGTTACGCACGTCGTCATCGACGATCAGCACCTTTTTGCCGCCAAGGTTGGTCGCCGCCTGCTGGAGTTGCTGGAGCCGCTTGCGCTTGTCCTCCGGCAGTTGCGCCACCACCCGGTGCAGGAACAGGGCGGTCTGGTCAAGCAGACGGTCGAGTGAATCGGCGGTTTTCACCACGCTGGCGGCGCTCAGGATTTTCAGCGCGCCCTGATCGGCAGTATTCAGCGGCGCACTGCTGTAGACCACCACCGGCACGTCGGCCAGCGCCGGTTCCTGGCGCAGGGCGCGGACGAAATCAGCGCCGCTCATGTCGGTGAGCTTGACCCCGACCACCACGCAGTCAAACGCTTTCTTGCGCAGCGTGGTCAGCCCCGCCTTGCCGCTGCTGACCGGCTGGACGTTGAGATCGCCAGTGCCGAGCAGGTCGGTGATGTTCTTCTGCTCATCCTTATCAGCGACCACCAGCAGCAGGTTTTTGACCGGACGGTCGAGGAACTGGTGGGTTGCGGTCAGGGCCGCGCCAAGCTGCTCGCGGCTCACCGGCTTGGTGAGGAACTGGAAAGCGCCATGCGTCAGGCCGCGCAGCGGATCGTCCTCGACGGTGATGACATCGACCGGGATGTGGCGCAGGTCGGGGTCGCGTTTGAGGACTTCGAGGATGGTCCAGCCGTCCATGTCCGGGATACGGATATCGAGGGTGATGGCGTCGGGTTTGTGGCGGTGCGCCAGGTCCAGCGCTTGTATGCCGTGCATCGCGACGATGCCCTTGAAGCCCTTTTCCCGCGCCAGTTCGAGCAGGATGCTGGCGAAGGCCGGATCGTCCTCGATGATCAGCAGGACGCGGTCGTCGGGCTGGATCGCCGCGCGGTCGTCCACTGCGTCCGGCGTGCGCTGGGGCCACCGCGCCGCCGCTTCGCTCTTGGTGCCTGGCGTGGGGCCGCTCTCCGGTGCCGCCGCCAACGGCCGGTCGCCGCCCTGCTGCGGCACATAGAGGATAAACACGCTGCCCTGACCCGGTGCACTGTAGGTCAGCCGGAGTTCGCCATCCAGCAGGCGGGTTATTTCGCGGCTGATTGACAACCCCAGGCCAGTGCCACCGTACTTGCGGGCGGTCGAGCCGTCGGCCTGCTGGAACGCTTCGAAGATGATGCGTTGCTTGTCGGGCGCGATGCCAATGCCGGTGTCCTCGACGGTGAAGGCGAACACCTCTCTGGCTCGATTGAGACGCTCGCGGTCCGCACTCCAACCGCCGTCGGCGCGGTCCATCCGCAACCGCACCTGGCCCTGCTCGGTGAATTTGAAGGCGTTGGAGAGCAGGTTCTTCAGCACTTGCAGCAGCCGCTTTTCGTCGGTGACCAGGGCCAGCGGCAGGTCGCGGGCCAGGGTGATGGCGAAGTCCAGCCCTCTGTTCTGCGCCACCGGGTGGAAGGTGCGGTCCAACTGGTCTCGCAGCGCCGTGAATGACACGGCCGCCAGATCCGGCGTGACGGTGCCCGACTCGATCTTGGACAAGTCGAGAATGTCGTTAATCAGTAACAACAGGTCGTTGCCTGATCCCTGAATGGTTTTGGCGAACTCCACTTCGCGGGGGTCGAGATGGTTTTGCGGGTTGTCGGCGAGTTGCTGGGCGAGAATCAGCAGGCTGTTGAGCGGCGTGCGCAGTTCGTGCGACATGTTGGAGAGAAACTCGGACTTGTACTTCGAGGTCAGCGCCAGTTGCACCGCTTTTTCCTCGACCGCGCCCTTGGCCTGCTCGACTTCGCGCTTGTTGGCTTCCACTTCCATTTTCTGCTCTTGCAGCAGGCGGGCCTTGTCTTCCAGCTCATCATTGGTCTGGCGCAGTTCCTCCTGCTGGCTTTGCAGCTCATTGGCGAGGGACTGCGACTGCTTGAGCAGCTCCTCAGTGCGCATGTTGGCTTCGATGGTGTTCAGCACGATGCCGATGGATTCGGCGAGCTGATCCAGAAACGCCTGATGGGTGGCGGAGTAACGCTCGAAAGAAGCCAGCTCGATGATCGCCTTGACCTTGCCCTCGAACACCACCGGCAGCACCACGATATTGAGCGGCGTGGCCTCGCCCAGTCCCGAAGTGATCTGCACATAGTCGCTCGGCACATGGGTCAGCAGGATGCGCTGTTTCTCGTAGGCGCATTGCCCGACCAGACCCTCGCCGATTTTCCATTCCCTGGAGAGGTTCTTGCGCTCCTTGTAGGCGTAGGCGGACAGCATCTTCAGCCGGACCTCGCTGCTCGCCGTCTCTTCCATGATGTAGAACACGCCGTGCTGGGCCGCCACCAGCGGCGCCAGTTCGGACAGCACGGTCCGGGACACGGTGATCAGGTCGCGCTGGCCTTGCAGCACGCGGGTGAACTTGGCCAGGTTGGTCTTGAGCCAGTCCTGTTCGGAGTTCTGGTTGGTGGTTTCGCGCAGGTTGCGGATCATCTCGTTGACGTTGTCCTTGAGTTCCGCGACCTCGCCCCGGGCGTCCACCATGACCGAGCGGGTGAGGTCGCCCTTGGTCACGGCGGTGGCGACGCCGGCGATGGCGCGCACCTGGCTGGTCAGATTCGCCGCCAGACCGTTGACGTTGTCGGTGAGGTCCTTCCAGGTGCCGGCCGCGCCCGGCACGTTGGCCTGACCGCCGAGCTTGCCTTCGACGCCCACCTCGCGCGCCACCGAGGTCACCTGATCGGCGAACAGCGCCAGGGTTTCGGTCATGCCGTTGATGGTGTCGGCCAGATCGGCGATTTCGCCCTTGGCCTCGACGGTCAGCCGCTTCTTCAGGTCGCCGTTGGCGACTGCCGTGACCACCTTGGCGATGCCGCGCACCTGACCGGTGAGGTTGGCGGCCATGAAGTTCACATTGTCGGTGAGGTCTTTCCAGGTGCCGGACACACCGCGCACCTGCGCCTGGCCGCCGAGTTTGCCTTCAGTGCCGACTTCCCGCGCCACCCGGGTCACTTCGGCGGCGAACGAGTTGAGCTGGTCGACCATGGTGTTGACGGTGTTTTTCAGTTCGAGAATCTCGCCCTTCACGTCCACCGTCACCTTCTTGCCGAGATCGCCGTTCGCCACCGCCGTCGTCACCTGGGCGATGTTGCGCACCTGGCTGGTGAGGTTGGCCGCCAGCATGTTCACCGATTCGGTCAAGTCCTTCCAGGTGCCGGAAACGCCGGTCACATAGGCTTGGCCGCCGAGCCGGCCTTCCATGCCGACTTCGCGGGCGACGCGGGTCACTTCCGAGGCGAAGGAGCGCAACTGATCGACCATGGTGTTGATGGTCTCCTTGAGTTGCAGGAACTCGCCGCGCACGTCGACCATGATCTTGCGCGACAGGTCACCGTTCGCCACCGCCACCGTCACCTCGGCGATGTTGCGGACCTGGCCGGTCAGGTTGGAAGCCATCGAGTTGACGTTGTCAGTGAGGTCTTTCCAGGTGCCCGCCACCCCCGGCACCGCTGCCTGACCGCCCAGTTTGCCGTCGGTGCCGACTTCGCGGGCGACGCGGGTGACTTCCGAGGCAAAGGTCGAAAGCTGATCGACCATGGTATTGATGGTGCTCTTGAGTTCGAGAATTTCGCCCATCGCCGCAACGGTGATTTTCTTGCCCAAATCGCCCCGCGCTACCGCCGTGGTGACTTCGGCGATGTTGCGGACCTGGCCGGTCAGGTTGGCGGCCAGCATGTTGACGTTTTCGGTCAAGTCCTTCCAGGTGCCGGCCACCCCCGGCACTGTCGCCTGCCCGCCCAGTTTGCCGTCCACGCCGACTTCGCGGGCGACGCGGGTCACTTCCGAGGCGAAGGTCGAAAGCTGATCCACCATGATGTTGACGGTGTTTTTCACGTCGAGGATTTCGCCCCGCGCTTCCACCATGATTTTCTTGCCGAGATCGCCGCGCGCTACGGCGGTGGTCACTTCGGCGATGTTGCGCACCTGATTGGTGAGATTCGTTGCCAGCATGTTGACGTTTTCGGTCAGGTCCTTCCAGGTGCCGCCCACGCCCTTGACCTCGGCCTGGCCGCCGAGCTTGCCTTCATAGCCCACTTCGCGCGCCACGCGGGTCACTTCCGAGGCGAAGGTCGAGAGCTGATCCACCATGATATTGATAGTGTCCTTCAGCTCCAGAATTTCGCCCTTGGCCTCGACCGTGATCTTCTTGCCCAGGTCGCCCTGCGCCACGGCGGTGGTGACCTGGGCGATGTTGCGCACCTGGGCGGTGAGGTTGGAGGCCATCGAGTTGACCGATTCGGTGAGATCACGCCAGGTGCCGGAAACTCCGGCGACTTCGGCCTGCCCGCCGAGTTTGCCGTCGGTACCCACCTCGCGGGCGACGCGGGTCACTTCCGAGGCAAAGGTGGAGAGTTGATCCACCATGATGTTGATGGTGCTCTTGAGTTCCTCAATTTCGCCTTTGGCCTCGACCGTGATCTTCTTGCCGAGAT
>JAIFNF010000301.1 GCA_020047885.1 Gammaproteobacteria bacterium
AGGTTTGGTAGACAAAATCGCGGAACGGTTGATGGGTCTCCAGCAGATCCCGGTGTTGTTGCCATTTGTGCTGGTCAAAAATCGACTCGATGGTCGCCAGTTCCCAGTGGGCGCGGCCAATGACGTGCTGTGGCGCGATGCCGGTCAGGGCGTAGAAGCGTTCGGACAGATAGGTGAAGCGCAAATTTTCATCCATCTCCCAGATCCAGTCGCTGGCGGCCTCCGTGACATCGCGGAAGCGGCCTTCACTTTCCCGCAGTGCGGCCTCGGCCTGCTGGCGCTCACCCAGTTCCCGCTGCAACTGGTGGGTCCGGTGGGTGACCCGCCGCCGCAGAAGCCAGGACCACAGCAGCGAAGCGACCGTAATCAGCATTACGGGAAGCAACATCCAGAAGGTTAGCCGCAATAGCGGCGGAAGTTCCCCAACCGTCCCCGGTTCCTGATCCAGTGCGTAGGCGGCGACGCTTCCCATAACGGTAATCAGGAATCCGGATGCCAGTAAAAACCACCTCACCCACTGGGCTAACCGGGCGCAGGGCGGGGGACGGGATAAAAAGCGGGTTCGATTATTGGGCATGGCGGGCTGATGATAATCCGATTAACCGTTATGATAGAGGTATTTTGTAGCTATAGTAGCTTCTGGAGCGCGTGATGATGGGATTGGGACCGGTCATGTTGGGACTGGATGGGCTGGCACTGACCGCTGAAGAGCGGGAATTGTTGCGCCATCCGCAGGTGGGCGGGGTGATTCTGTTCGCCCGGAATTATCAATCGCCGGAACAGGTTGCGGCCTTGACGGAAGCGATTCATGCGCTGCGTCAGCCGCGCCTGCTGGTCGCGGTGGATCATGAAGGGGGCCGGGTTCAGCGCTTCCGCGAAGGGTTTACCCGATTGCCGGCGGTGCGGCAGTTGGGCGACGTTTACGACCAGGCACCACAACGCGCCCGGCAGTTGGCTCGGGCGACCGGTTGGTTAATGGCGGCGGAATTGCGGGCGGTCGGCGTGGATTTCAGTTTTGCGCCGGTGCTGGATCTTAATCACGGTGTCAGCAATATTATTGGCGACCGGGCCTTTCACCACGCTCCCGAAGTGGTGGCGGATCTTGCTCATGCCTATCGGAGCGGGATGCAGAAAGCCGGTGTGGAGGCGGTGGGCAAGCATTTTCCCGGACATGGCGGCATTGCGGCGGACTCGCATCTGGAGCTGCCGGTCGACCCGCGCTCTTATGAGGAACTGGCAGCGACCGATCTGCTGGCTTTTGAACGGATGATTCACTACGGTCTGGCGGCGCTGATGCCGGCGCATGTCGTCTACCCCCAGGTGGATGACCAGCCTGCGGGTTTCTCGGCGCACTGGCTCAAGACGATTTTGCGCCAACATCTGGAGTTCCAGGGCGCGATTTTCAGCGATGATCTGGATATGGCCGGGGCCGGGCAGGCCGGTGCTCCGGCGGAACGCGCCCGTGCAGCGTTGGCGGCGGGGTGCGATATGGCGCTGGCCTGTAATGACCGCCGCGCTGCCACGGCGATTCTGGACGGGTTGCCGCAAACGCCGGATCCGGTGCGCGAGGTGCGGCTGATTCGGATGCATGGTCGTGGCCGCCCCCACTTGACGCGGTTGCAGCGTAACCCGGTCTGGCAGCAGGCGGTGCGGCTGGTGCAGAGTTATGATGCCAACCCTTTGTTGGACATGGATACTTGAATGTGGAGTTCGCGATGACCTCGTCAATCACCCCGGAACAGGGGCTGGCCGTGCTGCGCGATGCGGATTTGCTCTGTACCCCGGAGCAGGTTCAAGCCGCGCTGGACCGCCTGGCTGCGGCAATTACTACCCGCTTGGAGCACAGCAATCCTTTAGTGCTGATGGTGATGAATGGCGCGTTCATCCCCGGCGCGGAATTACTCCTGCGTCTGCCGTTTCCCTTGCAGGTGGGCTATCTGCACGCCACCCGCTATCGCAGCGGCACCCGGGGCAGCGAGGTTCACTGGATTGCGCCGCCGCGTCCATCGGTCACGGGACGCACGGTGCTGGTGGTGGATGATATTTATGATGAGGGCGACACACTCAAGGCCATTCTCGACGAACTACACCGGGAAGGGGCGGCTGCCTTGTATAGCGCGGCGCTGGTGAACAAGCAGCATGACCGCAAGGTTCCGGGGCTGACGGTGGATTTCATCGGTCTGGAGGTGCCGGATCGCTATGTATTTGGCTGTGGTATGGATTATCAGGAGTATTGGCGGCAACTGCCGGCCATCTACGCCATCCGTGATGGAACGCTTTTCAACGCTTGCCAGGCAATTTTGCTATGACTTTAACCATCGGGATCATCGGCGGCACCGGCCTGACTGCCCTCGATACGTTAAAGATGCTTCGTCAGGACACCGTGTCCACGCCTTACGGTCTGCCCTCCAGTCCACTGATGCATGGCGAACTGAACGGACATCCGGTGGTGTTTCTGGCCCGGCATGGCTTGCAACACACCTTGCCGCCGCATCGGATTAACTACCGGGCCAATCTCTGGGCGCTGCATCATGTGGGCGTTCAGCAAGTCATCGCGGTCGCCGCGGTGGGCGGGATTCGCGCCGACATGGCGCCGGGCGTTCTGGCGTTTCCTGATCAGATCGTGGATTACACTTGGGGTCGACCCTGCACCTTTTTCGAGGATGACCTGAGCTGGGTCACGCACATCGACTTTACTGAGCCGTATTGTCCGGCATTGCGCCACCAGTTGATTCATGCCGCCCGCGAACTTGAACTCAACGCCCGCGAGTCGGGCACCTATGCGGCGATGCAGGGGCCACGGTTGGAGACGGCAGCGGAGATTCGCCGACTGGAGCGGGACGGTTGCGACATCGTCGGGATGACCGGGATGCCGGAGGCGGCGCTGGCTCGTGAACTGGGTCTACGCTACGCCACCTGTGCGGTCGTCGCGAACTGGGGGGCAGGCAAGGTTCCCGGCGAAATTACCATGGCGGATATCGAACGGAATCTAGCGGGCGGCCTGGCGCAGGTTAAAGTGCTGTTGGCGCGGGTGATTGCACAGTGAGGCCCCGCCGCGCTACATCATTCCCCGGCGATGGTCATGGGCGCCAGCAGCAGTGAACCGCAGCGAATACTGCCCCGTAGGTCGACATCATGGCCGACGGCGGTGATGTGCTGGAACATCGTGTTGAGATTCCCGGCGATGGTAATTTCGTGAACCGGGTGCTGAATCTGGCCCTGTTCAACCCAGAATCCCGACGCTCCACGCGAATAGTCACCGGTGACGAGGTTCACTCCATGACCGAGCAGGCTGGTGACCCACAGCCCGGTGTGGAGTTGTTGCAGTAGTTCTTCCTGCCCCAGGAGACCCGGCTCCACGATCAGATTGTGCGTACCGCCGGCATTGCCGGTGGTCTGCATCCCCAGGCGGCGGGCGGCATAGCTGTCCAGCACATAGCCCTGCAAAATTCCGTTATTCACGATATCCCGGTCAGTCGTAGCCACGCCTTCGCCGTCGAAGGGCGCGCTGGCCAGTGCCTGGCGCAGATGCGGCCGTTCGCGGATGGTCATGAATTCCGGAAAGACCGGCGTTCCGAGTCGATCCAGCAGGAACGAGGCTTTGCGATATAGCGCCCCCCCGCGAATGGCGGCGATGAAATGGCCGATCAGGCCGCGCGCTAGTTCCGGGGCGAACAGCACGGGCGCCTGTCGCGTGGTTAATTGGCGACTGCCCAGGCGGCGGACGGCGCGTTGTGCGGCCTTTTGCCCAACCGCCACTGGCGTTTCCAGCCCCCCGCGATGGCGGGCTACGGTGTGCCAGTGGTTGCGCTGCATACCCGCTTGATCCTGGGCGATCACGGAACAACTCAGTGAATGGCGACTGGTGGGGTAGCCGCCGCAGAATCCCGCGGAATTGCCGTACAGGGAAAGACCAGTCTGGGTCGCGACGCTGCCGCCTTCGGAGTTCGTAATGCGCGGGTCGAAAGCCAGCGCTGCCGCTTCACACTCGCGAGCCAAAACCTGGGCGTCTTCGGCAGTGAGCGGCCAGGGATGGTAGAGATCGAGATCGGGAATCTGTCGCGCCAGTCGGTCGGGATCGGCCAGACCCGCATAAGGATCGGCGGCGGTATAGCGGGCAATCGCGCAGGCGCTTTGCACGGTGTCGCGAATGGCTTCCGGTCGCCAATCGGCGGTGCTGGCTCCGCCCCGGCTCTGGCCGAAGTAGACAGTCACGCCCAAACCGCGCTGGCGGTGATGCTCCAGGGTTTCGACTTCACCGAGGCGGACGGTAACGGACAGGGCACTGTTGAAACTGACCGCGGCCTCGGCGGCGGTCGCGCCCTGGGCACGCGCTTCAGCGAGGATGTCAGCGATCAGGGTTTCCAATTGATCCCGCGCGGGCAAGGGCGCGGTGGGAGGGGCGATCATTTCGGGCATGGTTCTGGTATTTTTGAGCGTAGGGTCATGTTTTGCGCGGATGCCGCGCAACGAGCAACACAATGTGAGCCCGCGGCGGTAAATCTCAAGGGAATGGCACCATCCGTCAATCAGGGTTTCATCGCACTGCGTAATGGGGGAAAATGGCGCCTTCTGAATTCGCACGTTCTCAGCGCAAGGGCACCCAAATCAAATTGGCGATACTTCCGGGGAAGGATAGACGCTTTATGCTACTGATGATCGATAACTACGACTCGTTCACCTACAACCTGGTGCAATATTTCGGTGAGCTGGGTGAAGACGTGTGGGTGTACCGTAACGACCAAATCACGCTGGAGCAGATCGCCGAACTGCATCCCGAGCGCTTGGTTCTTTCACCCGGGCCTTGCACCCCGAACGAGGCCGGTATTTCGCTGGCCGCTATCGAGCGGTTTGCCGGACAACTCCCTTTACTCGGCGTGTGCCTGGGGCATCAATGCATTGGCCAGGCTTTCGGTGGGCGCATTGTCCGTGCCAGTCAGGTCATGCACGGCAAAACGTCTCTGGTTTACCATGTCGGCCAGGGCGTGTTTGCCGATCTGCCCAGCCCCTTTACCGTCGTGCGCTATCATTCGCTGGTCATCGAGAAAGCTACGCTCCCGGATGTTCTGGAAGTCACCGCCTGGACGCAGACCCCGGACGGCGATGTGGATGAAATTATGGGGGTGCGCCATAAAACCTGGCCGGTGGAAGGCGTACAATTTCACCCCGAATCGATTTTGACCGAGC